>JAZRLT010000173.1:0-2675 GCA_045646995.1 Eubacteriales bacterium
GATTACCGAATGCTCTGTCGCTACGTCGTTTGCACAAAGTGTGGCGTTAACAAGCGAAACCTTGTTGCGTTGAGCTGCGGCTAAAACCGAATGGCCGCTTATTACGTAGAAAGATCCGTCTTTTACGGATATTTCGATTTCATCGCCGTCGTCGGTTCCGAATGGCTTGGTAGGGAAGAGAACGTAGGGCGAAAGCATAACCTTTGTTGTACTAAAAGTGCTTTCTTCGTATGCCTTTGCGTTTTCGATAATGAGCGATGCGATTTCTTCGGGCGTTGCGTTGGTAGAATCAAGTATAAGGTCATAATTGTTGTAATCGAGATTATCGACACCGTAAATTTCCTTGTAACGCTTGTTTTCTTCCAGAGAACGTTCGATAAGCTGATTTCTCGCGTCGTCAACGTCTTTATATTTTTCTACGGAGCCTCTGTCTGCCGCAAGAACGCGTTTTGCTGCAACGGTAGGGTCGACGTACATATAAACCTTAAACGTGTTTTCTGCGAAGTGCCAAGCCATTCTGGAGTCGAACACCAAATCGTCGCCCTTGCGTTGGCGCGATAATTCTGTAACCGCGTCATCAATCTTGTGATCTAATTCGGGATTTTCCTTCATAAGCTTGTTGAGCTCGAGTGTAGTGACTCCCATTTCCTCCGCGACCTTGCGCTGAACGGTGCCTGTGCTGTATATTTCATATCCGTATTTATCTCTTAAAATGGCGCAGACGGTTGACTTTCCGCTTCCGAGTCTGCCCGAAAAAGCTATTTGCATCTTATGCCTCCGATTTTTCCTTACTTTGTATATAAAGAATTACTTCGCGTGCTGTCTCGAAGCATTCCTGCTCTTCGTATTCGTCCACCTCGTCGGGGATATCAGCGGGATAACGAGTTTCAACGTAAAACTGGTTTACAAAAGCGACGTCCTTTGTGAATTTTCTGATATCTTCGTCAAATCTCGCGGCACGGCGTATAAGGAAAATTAAACTGTGCCCGCTTAATAATTCTTTTGTATGCTTGAGTATATATCCCTTTAACATCTTCTCGATGGCCTGCTGACAATGGAAGGCTACAAGTGAGTTGTCCGCATCGCTTTCGAAAAGGATTTGTGCTCCGCGAAGATCCTTTATGGCTTTGTCATACCAATCGAGATATCTCTTGCTGTCCATAAAGGATTCTCCCTTCCGTAAGGATTTTCTTTGCGAAGCTCGAATCGTCCTTTATGCAAGCGACCCATTCCGAAGGGGTATAAACAATAATGTCAATAGGTAGCTCGCTTTCGATTTCCGTTTGTAACAGAGAGGCCAATCTTCTTTTGTTTTCGGTGTCGGCAATAATACAAATATCAATGTCGCTCCATTCCTTTTCCGAGCCCTTTGCGCGGGAACCGAAAAGAATTACGGATTTTACGCCGTGTAGAGCTGCTGTTTTGATTATCTCGTCAAACACTATTACCGCCTCCTTTTAGGACATTATATACATTCCTATGCGCTCTGTCAAGAATAATAAGGTGTTGTGATATGCTCACAACACCTTATCTTATATTTTTCTGAACATCATCTGATGCGGATATCCTTCGTCTTCGTCGGGCTCGCCGATAGGAAGATATCCGAGCTTTTTGTAAAACTCCATCGCGCGTATCTGTGCGTGTATATATATCAAGCTTCCGTTAAGGGACTTGATGTATTCTTCTGCCGCCCTGACAATTTCGGAGCCGTATCCGCGCTCACGGAATGACTTTCTGACTGCAATTCTGCCGATAAGAAAAGAATTATCATCGCGTTTTATTATCCTGCAGGTCGCGGCACTTCTGTCGTTTTCAAATCCGACAAGATGTGTAGCGATTTTATCTGCTTCGTCAAATTCTTCACAAAAACCTTGTTCTTTAACGAAAACCTCGTTGCGGATGTCTACTGAATATACAGGGAGCTTTTCGAAAATTTTGATTTCCAATTATTCGTAAATGGGGTGTGCTTCGCAAAGCTTGTTGACTTCGGAGATGATGTATTCGCGGCTGTTTTCAAGATCGGTAGCACAAAGCTTGATGAGCCTTGCGATGGTCTTCATATCCTCTTCCTTGAAGCCTCTCGAGGTTACTGCAGGGGTACCTACGCGGATGCCGCTGGTAACGAAGGGCTTCTGAGGGTCGTTGGGGATAGCGTTCTTGTTGACAGTGATGTGAACCTCGTCAAGGTTGTGCTCGAGCTCTTTGCCGGTAACGCCCATGCTTCTAAGGTCGATAAGAAGGAGGTGGTTGTCGGTACCGCCGGAAACAAGGTCAAAGCCTTCTTCCTTGAGTGCGATTTCCAAAGCCTTTGCGTTCTTAACGATCTGTTCCTGATATGCCTTGAATTCGTCGGTAAGCGCTTCGCCGAAGGCTACCGCCTTTGCGGCGATGATGTGCTCGAGGGGACCGCCCTGGGTGCCGGGGAATATGGATTTGTCGATTTGCTTAGCGTATTCCTCTTTACAAAGGATAAGACCGCCTCTCGGACCGCGGAGAGTCTTATGAGTGGTGGTGGTAACAACGTCTGCATAGGGAACGGGGCTGGGATGCTGACCCGCCGCAACGAGTCCTGCAATGTGAGCCATATCGACCATAAGGATAGCGCCAACCTTGTCGGCGATTTCACGGCAACGCTTGAAGTCGATAACTCTTGCGTATGCACTTGCACCGACAAC
>JAZRLT010000174.1:0-4728 GCA_045646995.1 Eubacteriales bacterium
TTCACCCCAAAAATCTTCGATTTTCGGGGACCCCGTTTGACGCCGGTCCCTACAATACTATTTGAGATCCCGCTTCACCTAACGGCTCGCGCTTTCGCATCGCGAAAGTTCGACTCCGCGGTACTTAATACCGCTCCGCTCAGGATGACAGGTTATTTTCAATTAATATCAATTAATAGTCCTTAGGCAACGTTATGAGTTTTACTTCTTCTTGCCCTTTTTCTCGGTTGCGGGGGGATAGAAGGTGGTATCCGAATCGTTTTCCTTATCCTCCATATCCAAAACCTCTTGGGTTTCGGGCTTTTTACGGAAGGAGAACTTAGATTCCTGATTATTGAACAATCTATAAAGATTGGTTCTATGCATAAAGATAACGGTAGCACCCATAAAGAGAGCGCAGGAAAGCTCGAAGATAAAGGGTCTTCCGCCGTAGGCGATACTTACTACCGCGGGATAGCAGAGGGCGCAGATAACCGAGCCGAGCGAAACGTAGCGGGTAATAAGAAGCACGAGCGCGAAGATAACGAAGAGCACAGCAAATATCATCGGGTCGATTATAAGAATCATAGTAGCGGCGGTGAGAACACCCTTACCGCCCTTAAACTTATAATAGACGGGGAAAATATGGCCGAGCATACAGAAAGCGCCCGCGAGGTAGGCACCGGAATATCCCAAAAGGATATACCCGATAAGAACAGATGCAATCTGTTTTGCGATATCGCCGATAAGAGTATATACGGCGCCGTTTTTACCGTAGACGCGGTGCATATTGGTAAGACCCGCGTTACCGCTTCCGAAGGAGCGGATATCCTCTTTATATTTCCAATTAGAAACGATTATAGCGGAATTGAGAGAGCCGAGAAGGTAGCCGGCGACAACGGTAAGGACACAAGCGATAACAAAGACAAGTCCGTTACTTTTAGCCATTATGCCGTAGCACCAATCGGGGATTATGTTTTGAAGGTATACCATAATTAAAATCCTTTCGGGTTTTCGCCCTTTTGCTTTACCACCAAGCGAATCGGTGTACCCGAGAAGTCGAAGGCTTCGCGGAGGCAGTTTTCGATATAACGCTGGTAGGAAAAATGGAACAATTCGGCATCGTTACAGAAGAGAACGAAGGTAGGAGGGCAAACGCCGGTTTGGGTCATATAATAAATCTTAAGTCTTTTACCCTTATCGGACGGAGGCTGAACACGAGCGGTCACGTCGGCAAGGAAATCGTTAAGAAGACCCGTAGTTATACGGCGGTTCGCGTTTTCGTATATCTCGTTGATTTGGGGATAGAGCTTTTCGACGCGCTGACCCGTAAGAGCCGAAACGAAGGCAACGGGCGCGTAACGCATATAGGTAAGCGAGGTCAAAACCTCCTGCTTAAACTTATTTACCGAGGAGTTATCCTTTTCGATAGAGTCCCACTTATTTATAACGATTATGCTCGCCTTACCCGAATTATGAGCAAGACCCGCGATACGCTCGTCCTGAGCGGTGACACCCTCGTTAGCGTCAACCATAACCAAGCAGACGTCAGCCTTTTCGACGGCGGCGTTAGCTCGGATCACCGAGAATTTCTCGATTCTGTCCTCGACCTTAGCGTTACGGCGGATACCCGCAGTATCGACGAAGACGTATTTACCGTATTTATTCTCGACGAAGGTATCTATCGCATCACGGGTAGTACCCGCCATATCCGAAACGATAACTCTTTCTTCGCCGACGATACGGTTTATAATAGAGCTCTTACCCGCGTTAGGCTTACCGATTACGGCAACGCGGATAGAACCGTCCTCCTCGGGGTTGATTACCTCCTCGGGGAGGTATTCGATAACCTTATCGAGAATATCGCCCGTACCCGTACCATGGACGGAGGAAACGGGGATAACGTCCTCAAAGCCGAGCTCATAGAATTCATAAAATCCCGCGGGGACCTCACCTATCGTATCGACCTTATTAACGGCAACGATGATAGGCTTACGGCTCTTTTTAAGCATAGACGCGATTTCCCTGTCAGCGGCGGTAACACCGACGGACAGCTCGGTCATAAATATAATAACGTCGGCGCTTCCGATAGCGATCATCGCCTGATCGCGCATTTGACGGAGAAGCGAATTTTCGGTAGTAGGCTCGATACCGCCGGTATCGATAAAGAGCATCTGGCGTCCGTTCCATTCAACGTCGCAGTAGATTCTGTCGCGGGTTACACCGGGGGTGTCCTCAACGATCGAGATACGCTCGCCTGCTATCTTATTAAAGAAGGTGCTTTTACCGACGTTAGGTCTGCCAACGACGGCAACGGTACATTTTGGCATTTTCATCAGTCCTTTTTGGTTACTTTTGCGTTAATTCAAGCCCGTCATAGCCTCACAAAGAGCATAGCCTCCGCGGGGAACGACGGTAACGGGAACACCCAAAGCCTCGGAAAGCTCGGAAAGCGAAACGTTATCCAGAAACAAATCGCCCTCATTACGAAGCATATTCTCGGGGATAAGAAGCTCGATTCCGAGATCGGTGTTCTTAAGCTGGTTAATAATATCTCCGCCGGTAACAAGTCCGCTTACGGTAACGCTTCCGCCGAAGAAATCATTACGTATAGCCTTGACCTCAACGGTAAGGCTTTTATATTTTTCCATAGCACGGGAAGCGAGCGAGGATATAAAATCGCAAGCGGCAAAGCCCGTAGCAACGGTTACTTTTCTATTATACTCCATCGCAGGGAGATTTTCAAGACATTCGAGAAATTCCTCGGTATCGCTCCTTATCATTCCGACGCCGTTTTCTAATTGGGGATATCCGTCGTAATAATCCTCGTCGGGCAAATCCCTCCCCGAGAGAAGATAAAATTCGTCGGAGGGATAGACCAAGCGGAATCCGCGCGAGGACAAATTCTTTTCCCCGAAGCTATCGGCGATATCGATAACCGAAGAAGCGGAAGCGGAATCAAAGCTTTCCAAGGGGTACAAGCCTTCACGGTGACCCGTAAGACCGCAAGGCACTATCGCAACGCTTTCGATATTATCAAGCTTGCAGAGGTCGGAAAGCGAGCGCGAAAGCTCTTTCCCGTCGTTAATACCCTTACACAAAACGAGCTGGGCGTTGATAGAAATGCCCGCTTTATCCAATCTTTCGATAAATCTCAAGCAATCGCCCGCGTAACGGTTACGCATCATTTCGACGCGAAGGGCGGGATTAGTCGTATGGACCGAAATATTTATAGGAGAGATACGCATTTTTATGATACGGTCGATATCCTCATCCTTAAGGTTCGTAAGAGTTACGTAGTTACCCTGCAAAAACGAAAGGCGCTCGTCATCGTCCTTGAAATAAACCGTTTCGCGCATTCCCGACGGGTTTTGATCGATAAAGCAGAAGATACAATTATTACGGCAACGCTTTTTTTCGTCCATAAGATAGGTCGAAAACTCGAGTCCGATATCGGAATATTCGGGCTTTGAAATATTATATTCAAGCGTTTCGTTACCGCGTTTTATCTCAAGCCTTACATCCTTATCCATTATATAAAATCGGTAGTCGAGGACGTCGTTTATCCTATTACCGTTTACCGAAACGAGGATATCGTCGGGGAGAATACCGACCTTATCCGCGCGGGAGGAAGGCTCTACCGAAATAATCTTAACCATAAAATCACCTTAAAAATTACAAAAAAGCGTGTTGCCGAGAAGTGCAACACGCTATTTCGCTTAGTCTTTATCCTTGACCTGAAGAACTACTTTTCCGCCGTAGCTACCGCAGCTCTTGCAAACGCGGTGGGAGAGAATGTATTCTCCGCACTTAGGGCATTTGGTCATTCCGGGAAGGTCGAGCTTCCAAACAGAAGAACGTCTTTTATCTCTTCTTGCCTTGGATACTTTTCTCTTAGGTACTGCCATCGTTGGAATCCTCCTTGAAATAAGTTATATATTTTTTAATTACTTAATTAAACGCTTTATCAATCGAAATAATCCTTTAGCACGTCCCAGCGGGGATCGCGGTCAGAGGTATCGCAAGAGCACTCGGACACGTTAAGATCGGCACCGCATTTAGGACAAAGACCCTTACAGTCCTCATCACAAAGGAAGCGCGAGGGCATTTCAAGAATAAGCGCTGACCGAACGAGCTCGTCCAAATCAAGAGCAGAATCGACGAGAAGAACGAATTCATCCTCGTCTTCATTGGCAAGCTTATCGGTAATTTTAGCGTTCAGAGGAATTTCGGTATTATAATCGAATTCCTTTCCGCAACGCGCACAAGCAGCGGTAAGCGAAGGGCGGATAACACCCGACAGAAGTATCAGTCCCGAATGGTTCGTAATTACACCAGAAGCCGAGACCGAGCCCGAAACCGATTCATCGATAAAATCGCAGTCATCGAGCGCGATTGAAAACTCAACAGACGTAAGCGAACCGTCGAGAAGCTTTTTTAAATCAAGCATTTTATCACTCCTTCCGCAAAACTCGCGTAAAAGCGCACTTTCAATTATATATTCGAAGTTGCGATTTGTCAACACTTTTTTTGAAATTCGGTATATTTAGGAGTAATTTATGATTATATGATTTTCAAAAAACGATTTTTATGGAAAATTTATTGAAAGAACGGTCAATTTATGGTAGTATAAATCTTAATCACTTATCAAATAATAGCCTTGAGGTGAAATTATTATGATGAGTATGAAGAAAATGGTTTCGTCGAACAAGGCGGGAACCTATATGGTAATGACCGCGATCGGCGCGG
>JAZRLT010000175.1:0-6452 GCA_045646995.1 Eubacteriales bacterium
CTGCTCTTCGAGGGTGTCGTCATCAAACACCTGTGTAAGAGGTATAAGCGTTCTTGCGTGCCCGTAGCTTAAGCTGCCGTCCTCGACTAATGATAATACGTTTTCGGGAAGCTTAAGAATTCGCAATAGGTTCGCTACCGATGCGCGGGATTTTCCTACGCGCTCCGCTGCCTCTTCTTGAGTAAATCCGAAACGCTCGATAAGGTCGCGATATCCTCTCGCTTCTTCAGCGGGGTTGAGATTTTCGCGCTGGAGGTTTTCGATTAACGAAAGCTCGCTTGCGAGTATATCGTCGGCTTCGACTATTAAAGCAGGGATTTCGCTCAAACCTGCAATTTTAGAAGCTCTCCAGCGTCGTTCACCTGCAATTATTTCGTAAAAGCCGTTAGGCTTGCGTCTTACGGTGATTGGTTGAAGAATACCGTGACGTCCTATCGAATCCGCGAGCTCTAAAAGTGCGGTTTCGTCGAAAATAGTTCGAGCCTGACCTCTGTTAGGCTCGACGTCCGAAAGCTTTAAGGTCGTAACGCCGCTTGAATCTTTGCTTTCTATTGAGTTGTCAGCCAGAAGCTCATCGAGTCCTCTGCCGAGACTTCTTTTTGCCATATATTACTCCTTTATCCTTCGCATCTGCGCATAATCTCAACGGCTACCGCAGAATATGCCGCCGTTCCTTTGCCGTGGCGGTCGTATTCGGTGATTGCCATGCCGTGGCTGGGCGCTTCGCTGATTTTTACGCTCCGCGGAATAGGCGTTCTGAAAATTTTGTCCGCAAAATACTTCTTTAATTCCTCCAAAACGGCGAGCGTGAGGTTTAGTCTGCCGTCGTACATATTGATGAGCACGCCCAATAGCTCGATTTCGGGATTATAAAGTCGTTTTATTTGCTTGATAGTTGCCGTTAATTGCGAAAGTCCTTCAAGCGAATAGTACTCGCAAAGAACGGGTATTATAACGTATTTCGCCGCGCTGAGAGCGTTTATTGTCAATAGACCGAGAGAAGGAGGGCAGTCTATGATTATGTAGTCAAAACTGTCTTCAGCGCCTTGTATGGCGTTTTTTAATTTAGATTCACGTGCGCTTTCGTCAACGAGCTCAAGCTCAGCACCCGCAAGGTTCATACTCGACGGTATTACCGATAAACCCTTGACGGCAGATTGTATAACAACGTCGCGCCAAGTGTATCGTCCGATTATGAGATCATAAACGCTTCCGTTGATTCCTTTTTTCTTGATTCCGATGCCGCTCGTCGCATTGCCTTGAGGGTCGGAGTCGATGAACAACACTCGTTTTCCGCTTCTGGCAAGGCAAGCCGCGATATTTAACGCACTTGTCGTTTTACCTACTCCGCCCTTTTGGTTGGCAAAGCAGATTATGTTGCATTTTCCCATAGTAATCCTCTTGAATATAATTATGATTAGTATACCAAAACGACGTAAAAAGTCAATATTTTGACCTTATTTTATTTCATATAATTATATTATTTTATTTTTGGGCTCAAAAGTTTATAAATTTATTGACTTTATGAAAATATTTGTATAAAATACTTTTTAAATTATTCGGATTGATGGAGTAATGTATGGATTGGTTATTAGTGCAGTTGAATTGGCTGTTTGAACAGCTTCGCTCGTATGCTATGACCGCAGGGCTTCGTCTTGTTGCGGCTATTGTTGTATGTGCGATAGGCTTTAAGGTTACAAGCATATTGGTTAATAAGCTAAAAAAATGTCAAAAATTCGCGTCGTCCGATCCCTCGGCCACGAGCTTTGTCGCAAGCTGTATTTCTATCGGCTTAAAGATAGTTGTGGTTGTTTCTGTGATTGCAATACTCGGCGTTCCTATGAGCTCCGTGGTGGCTCTTGTGGCTTCCGCGGGTGTTGCTATCGGTCTGGCGGTGCAGGGTGCTTTGTCAAATCTTGTGGGTGGTATAATGATATTGCTTTTCAGACCCTTTAAGGTTGACGACTATATTGAATCGGCGGGTGCTTCGGGAACGGTTCGCGCTATTACAGTTTTTTATACGGTACTTGCTACGCCCGATAATAAGGTCGTTACCGTACCGAACGGATCGCTTACCAATTCGGTTGTAACAAACTATTCTACCGAGGATACTCGAAGAATAGATATTAATTTTACCGCCACTTACGAAAAGAACTCTTCTGAGATTAAAGAAATAATGCTTAAGTCCGCATCTGACTGTAAGAAGGTATTGAAGGACCCCGAGGCATACGCTGTGATCCTTGACTGTAATGAACGCGGAATAGAATACAGTCTCAGAGTTTGGTGTAAAAATGAGGATTATTGGGATGTCAAATTTGAATTAACGGAATCGATCCGCAATGCGTTTGTTGAAGCTGATATCGACGTTCCTTATCCTAAAATGGAAGTACGTATCGAAAAATAGGGATTGTTATGAAGAATAAAACTAAGGTTATAGCCATAACGGCTCTTTGTGCTGTGTTTTTCGTGGTGTGTGCATTGATATTACCTTCAATGTTCGGCTCGAATACGGAGGTTAGTGTCGAAGAATCAAAAGTCGTCGATGATGAGTCCTTTTCTTCTCTTGTTCCGTCGGACGATTCTGAGCCCCAAGAGATGAGTAAGCCCGAAAATATCAATTCGTACGCTCTTGCAATTGAATCGATTTTGGAGAATAAAGCAAAAATAGAAGTTTCGTTTTCTGATAGGGTAGATGCTGACTTTATTAATAAGCTGTCTGAAAAATTCGGCGAAGAAAAAATAGAAACCTTGGCGGGCGCTCTTGAAGAGGGAAGCGTCGGCGGTACTGAATGGAGAAGAATTTTCGGATATAGCGAAAAAGCGTTTGTTTCTGTATTTGATGATTGCCTTGACAGAACCACGGTTATAGAAACCGATAAAGACAGCGCAGAGTTCGTTTTTGTAGGCGACGTGAGCTTCGCGGACGGATATAGTGTAATGTCTCACTATCTTTCGCGTGGTAAGGGCGTAGAAGGTATTGTTTCTGAGGAAGTACTTGAAATAATGCGTTCGGCAGACGTTACAATGGCAAATAATGAATTTACTCTTACGACAAGAGGATATCCTATACCGGATAAAAAATTCACTTTCAGAGGCAACCCTAAAAACGTTTCTATATACGACGAAATGGGTGTAGATATCGTTGGTCTCGCTAACAACCACGCGTTCGATTACGGTCCCGATTCGCTGACCGATACGCTTGCAACACTTGATGAAGCTTCGATAGCTCATGTCGGCGCAGGTGAAAATATTGATGATGCAAAAGCACCGTATTACTACATAGTTAACGGATATAAGATTGCTATTGTGGCGGGCTCGGCAATAGACCCGTACAGTACCCGTGGTGCTACCGAAAATCAAAGCGGAGTGTTCCAAATATTCGATACCGTTTCAATGAGTAATGCGATTTCCTCTGCTAAGGAAGAAGCGGATTTCGTAATAGCTTACGTCCATTGGGGACACGAAAGCACGACCGTACTGACGAGCGGACAGAAAAATATGGGTAAAGCATTCGTGGATGCCGGAGCAGATCTTGTAGTGGGAATGCATTCGCACTGTATGCAGGGATTAGAATATTATAAAGGCAAGCTTATCGTTTACAGTCTCGGTAATTTTACATTCTCGAGGTATACTCTTACCGCGGGAATGCTTAAGACAAATATATCCGACGAGGGCGAATTTACCAATACGTTTTATCCTTTGATGCATAAGGATAATTTTACGTATATAAATTCAGGCGCGAACGGCGAAGCGCAGTTTGCCGAGCTTAAAAGCCTTTTGCTGAATTCTGATATATCGGACGATTATATCGTTACCGAGGGCGTAAAAAAGGAGAATGAAGATGAATAGATTTATTGCCGTTTTGATATTTATCGCTCTGATTACCGTATTCGTTCTTCCTGTTGGTGTTTTTGCGGAGGGAAGTGAAGCGGTTCAGGTTGAAGAACCGTTCGTGAATAAAATCTTCCAAGGGATTTTTGTAGGAGTTATGACAATCGGATTGATAGGACTTCCCGCATATTTTTGGCTCAATGCCCGCAGAAACCGTTTGTTGAGAGAATACAAAGAAAACAAAGAAAACGAACAAGAATAAACAGTTTATAAAATAAAAGCCGAGAGGGATTACCTCTCGGCTTTTTCATGTTTTTAAAGATTTTCGGATTCAATAGCGTCCATAGCATCGGCTATACAGTTGTCGTGCTTTGCTAATTCAAACGCCGCCTTATCTCTGTCGCATCCTGTTTTGTCACATATCATACGTATTGCTCGGTCAACAAGCTTTATGTTATTGGGAATCATATATGCCATATAATTGCCTCTGACTCGGCCAAAACGTATCATAGCGCCTGTTGAAAGCATATTTAATATCATTTTTTGGGCGGTGCCCGCTTTCATTCTCGTAGAACCGGTTATGACCTCAGGGCCTACCTCTGCGATGATCGGTACGTCTACCATAGGTACGAGGTCGCTGTTTGGGTTACAAGATACACATAAAGTGTATGCTCCGCATTCTTTTGCGAATTTGATAGCGCCTTTTACGCAATTTGCACTTCCGCTTGCGCTTATGGCGATAAGCACGTCTTTTGCGTTGAAGTGACGATTTTTCATTTCAACGACAATGCTTTCGAAATCGTCCTCGGCGAATTCTCTGGACGCATATAACGCCTCGGTTCCGCCTGCCATTAATCCGACGACAGTTTCTTCGCTGACACCGTATGTCGGTACACACTCCGATGCGTCAAGAACACCTAAGCGGCCCGATGTGCCCGCACCGCAGTAATAAATATGGCCGCCCGCTTTTAATGAGTCAGAGAGAACGTCGATGCCTTTGGCGATTTGAGGGATAGCCTTCTCGACAGCATAAGCTACGGTTTTATCTTCTTCATTAATTGTTTTTGCAATTTCAAGCGCACTCATCTTGTCGATGTTCGCTGTTTTTTCGTTGTAACCTTCGGTTGTAAGCTTGGAGTATTCAGACATTGTGTACCTCCGATTGATTTTATGGAAAAATTTTAACATAATTAACATAGAAAGTCAACCGAGTCTACATTTTTCGTTTTGTGCATATTGACATTCATTTTCGTGTGTGATATTATTATTTTGTATAAAAGATAATAAGGAAATTATGAAAATGAGTAAAAAACTTATAAGTGTTGTTGTTCCGTGTTATAACGAGTCCGAAGCGCTTCCTTACTTTTTCGATGAACTTGAGAAGGTTATCAAATCAATGCCTGATTACGATTTTGAAGCGATATATGTTGATGACGGTTCAAAAGACAATACTCTTGAAATAATAAGATCTCGCGCCGAAAAGGATCCTGTTACTCGCTACGTTTCTTTCTCCCGTAATTTCGGTAAAGAAGCAGGTATGCTTGCGGGTCTTCGCGCAACCAAGGGCGATTACGCCGTTATTATGGACGCCGATTTGCAGGATCCGCCCTCTCTGCTTCCCGATATGATGAAGCTTTTGGAGGAAAAGGGATGTGATTCCGTAGCTACTCGCCGCGGAAACCGTAAGGGTGAGCCTCCTATTAGAAGCCTTTTTGCTAATTGCTTCTATGGTATTATTAACCGCATTTCGAAGGTTAAGATGACTCCTGCGGCGCGTGATTATCGTCTTATGACAAGAAGAATGGTAGATGCCGTCCTCTCGCTCAGCGAGTATAACAGATTTTCAAAAGGTATTTTCTCTTGGGTCGGCTTTAAGACCGAGTGGATTTCTTACTCTAACGTAGAGCGTGTTGCAGGTAAGACTAAATGGTCCTTCTGGGGTCTTTTTAAGTATTCTATCGAATGTATCGTTGCGTTTTCTACCGTGCCTCTTAACGTTAGCTCTTTCAGCGGTTTTGTGTTGTTCTTACTTTCTATATTGGGTGCGATAGGAATTATCGTGCGTAAGATAGTCGATGTTTCTTCCTCTGTCGATGGATGGGCTTCTACGATTTGCGTTATTTTGTTTGTCGGCGGTATTCAGCTTCTTTGTATCGGCATTCTCGGTCAGTACCTTTCCAAGACCTATTTGGAAACTAAACACCGTCCCGATTATATCGTTGCCGAAACCGAAGAGGATATACGTAAGTAATTATGCTTTGGTTTAAAAAGAAACCACCTAAAAATACTGATAGTCCCGAGTTTCGCCTTTATATGTGTCAAAAGCTTGACGGTCGTGGATTGAAATACGTATTGGAGCGTGATCCCGAAAAGGGCGACAGGGTGATTGGTAAGGGCGGAGTTTTGAGCCTGTATCAAGGGGATTTTTCGGTCGTATGCGGTGGAAAGGCTTTGTTTGTGTGCAAAGCTGATGAGCTTTGCGCTTGGGAGTTTATGTCACTCGACGGCGCTACTTTGACCGGGTTTGACAAGGTGCAGGGTAAAGAACGTACTATTTTAGCTTATTATACATATTACAGAGATTAAAAGGAGGAGCGCCCCTTTTGGCGCGTGTTACAGCT
>JAZRLT010000176.1:0-3859 GCA_045646995.1 Eubacteriales bacterium
CCCATAAGAAAATGCCATTCGGCGTTTCGTCCGCTTTGGGATATACCGCCGAGAATGACCTCCGCTTCGCTGATTCTGCCTGCATTAATAAGACGTCGTGCTCTCGCAAAGGGCGTGTCGCCCGCATAAGAGTTTCCGCCCGACTGTCCGCCCGAATAACTGCTGCCGTATCCGCCCGACTGTCCGCCGTTGGCGCGGATTTTCTGTATCGTGTCATACGCCTCGTTAATGGTCTTCATCTTCTCGGATGCGAGATCCTTTAAGGGATTGTCGGCGTAATTGTCCGGATGATATTGCTTCGCGAGCTTTCGATATGCTTTTTTTACTTCCTCGTCGGTGGCATTTTCCGAAATGCCTAAAACCTCATAAGGGTTGTTCATTTTTTCTTGTTCCTCTTTGATTTTCTGTCATCGATTCGGGCTACTGTGTTTCTTCCGCCGAGCTCGACAATGTTGTATATGATTCTGTCCTTGCCGTTGACGGGATTTTCGGCAATAAGCGCGTAATGATTCGAAAAAGCGTTGAGACTGTCGTATAGTGTTTCTCTGATTTCAGCCGAATGAATCAGAGCGTTTTCGACGCTTCCGTAAAAGCATAAAAATGGGTTGTAATTACCGCTTTTTTCGTCGCTTTCCATGTCGTCGTAAGCGTCCGCAAGATATATAAAACGACCGATGTGATATCCGCAGTTTTCGGCGATAAGCTTCTTTTCTCCGTCAAGCCCGTATGACGCGATTTTTCTCATCATATCCGAAAATCCGTCTGCTGCACGGTCTGCCGAACTGCATTTTTCTTTCTCGGCTTTTACGGTTGCGGTGAGTCCGTTTTCGATTATCTCCTTTAACCCCTCAAAGCTGTTGGATTTCTTTCCGATGTGCTTGAATATCGGCTTTGCGGCGATTTTTAAAAGTCTCTTTACGCCCTTTTCGTCGCGTATGTCGTCTAATAGCTTTCCGTATGTAAGAAGACCGAATGCAGAGCAAACGAATGAATAAACCTCGTCCGCGCAAACACAATTCTTTTTCTTCAGTTTATACGGGCAACGATGCTTTTTTATGCATATTTCGCTGTCCGTAAGCGACATTCTTAAAAGGGCCAAAAGGACGAAATCGTAGTTTAATAACCACCGCGTAAGATGCGAAATGTTTTTTCCGCCGTATCTGCATAATCCGCAATATGTCGCCGAATAAAATTCGCTGTCCTTTACGTATAGCTCGCCCTTTACGGGTCGTATATAACCGAACATAACTCCTCCGGAGCATATAATAAATCAATCTACATTATATCATGAATTTTTTTAAAAGACAAGTCTCTGAAATAAAAAGAATTTATTAAAAATTATAGATATAAAAAAGTAAAATTAAATTTTGACGCGTATTAACTATATATAACAAGAAATGAGGTGTTGCGAATGATGAATAAGAATCTCTCTCGATTCGAGGATGATTTTCTCTGTGATAAGGCATTTCGCGTCGAAAATACCCGCGGAAGGGTATATCCTATCGATGAATGTCCGATCCGTACCGAGTTCCAACGCGACCGCGACAGAATTATACATAGCAAGAGCTTTCGCCGCCTTATGCATAAAATGCAGGTCTTTCTCGCACCTGAGGGTGACCACTACCGTACTCGTTTGACTCATACCCTCGAGGTAAGTCAGATCGCCCGTACTATCGCCCGCGCTCTTCGGCTTAACGAAGACCTCGTCGAGGCTGCTGCGCTTGGTCACGATCTCGGTCATACCCCCTTCGGCCATTCGGGCGAACGTGCTCTTGATTATCTTCTCCCCGGCGGCTTCCGCCATAATGAGCAAAGCTTGCGTGTAGTAGACTATCTCGAAAATGAGGGCGAGGGTCTTAATCTTACCTTTGAGGTTCGAGACGCTATTTTGTGCCATACGGGCGATGAGCCCGCAGAAACTCTCGAGGGAAGAATAATTAAGGTCGCCGATAGAATCGCATATATAAATCACGATATCGATGACGCCGCCCGCGCAGGGCTCCTCACGATAAACGATATACCGCGAGAGATAAGCTCTGTGCTTGGTAATACACATAGCGAACGTATAACTGCGCTCGTTACCGCGGCTATCGATAACGGCGTCGAAAACGGAATCGGCCTTACCGAGCCTTACGGAGAGGCTATGGACAAGCTCCGTGACTTTATGTTCGAACGCGTTTACAGAAACGAAACTGCGAAAAGCGAGGACGGTAAGGTAATTAGTATGATTACCTTCCTGTACGAGCATTTTTCCGCTCATCCCGATTCTATCCCGAAGGAATATCTTAAATATGCCGAACGCGACGGTATAAGCGTTGTCGTTGCCGACTTTATCGCGGGAATGACCGACCGCTACGCTATCGGCTGCTTTAATGAATTGTTCGTCCCTAAGGTCTGGCAGTATAAATAAGCGATTGTTAAAACTTTGAAAGGAGGGTACTATGGCTTTTACCCGCGAATTTCTTGAAGAAATAAAAATAAGAAATAATATCGAAGAAGTTATTGGGCGCGTTGTTCCGTTAAAGCGCGCGGGCGGTAATCTTGTCGGTAATTGCCCATTTCATAGCGAACGTACTCCTTCCTTTACTGTGTTTCCGGCAACCTCAAGCTACTATTGCTTCGGCTGCGGTGCGGGCGGAGACGTCGTAACCTTCGTTATGCAGTCCGAAAACATCGAATACCGCGAAGCGGTAGAACAGCTTGCAAAACGTGCAGGCATTAAGGTCGAAGAGGTTTTTGATAAGAACAATTCTCCCGAACCGACCGTTAAGCGCGACAGAATGTTTTCGCTAAACCGCGAGGCTGCGAGATTTTTCTATAAATCTCTTCTTTCACCCGAGGGAGCAACCGCTCGTGCGTATCTCGAAAAGCGTCAGTTTAATTCAACGACAATTAAACGCTTCGGATTGGGCTATGCGCCTAACTCTCCGTTCGGAAAAGCCCCTCTTTGCGAATACCTTATGGAAAAAGGCTTTACTCCGTTTGAGATAAAGACGGCTTTCTTAGGCGGTGAATCCAAAAACGGTAGACTTTACGATATGTTCCGCCATCGACTCGTTTTTCCTGTTTTTGATGCGAACGGTGAAGTCGTAGCATTCAGCGCACGGCGTCTTAATGAGGACGATGAGCGTAAATACATAAATACTTCGGATACTCCCGTTTTTAAAAAGAGTAAAATACTCTTCGGCTTGAATTTTGCCAAAAACAGTGATGCGGGCTCGCTTATCCTTTGTGAAGGAGCGCCCGACTGCGTCGCAATGCATCAGGCGGGATTCGATAACGCGATAGCTACTCTCGGTACAGCGATTACTCCCGATCACGCTCGAATTATTGCGCGCTATTGCCGCACCGTTTATCTTGCGTATGATATCGATAAGGCGGGACGAAGAGCTACTCTTAAGGGCATCGACCTTCTTAATCAAGTCGGTGTTGATACGAAGATAATTAATTTGGGTACCGAAACGAAGGACCCCGATGAATATATTAAAAAGTTCGGCGCCGAATCATTCAGAAAAAAGCTTTCGGGCTCGTCCGGACAGATCGAATATACTATCGACGAAATTATTTCGCGTTACGACGTTACTATCTCAGAGGATAAGATACGTGCCGTTAACGAAGTTATTAAGTACCTTTCTACCTTGGCTTCTCGCCCCGAGAGGGAAATCTATTCCGCTCGCGCCGCCGAAAAGCTCGGTCTTACCGCCGAATCGGTTCGTACGGAGGTAGAACGCCTATACGGCAAGCAAATCAATAAGTCCCGTAAAGAACAAGGAAAAAATGCTTTGAAGGAGCAAAGCGGATTCGGCGGCAACGCCAATGCCGATAAGCTTCGCTTTAAGTCGGATCGTAGCCATGTCGT
>JAZRLT010000177.1:0-9649 GCA_045646995.1 Eubacteriales bacterium
GAAAGCGACGATATCATCGACGATTGCGACCTTTATTATTACTTTATTGCCGTAATATCGGGTATAGGTCAGCCCACAATCGACGATCGTATCATCAACGAGCATATCGAAAGGGTCGTCGGCGACTTTTCCGAGCCCTTCCCCGGCGCAAAGAAGCGTATCATTAAAGTTCTTGCGGTTATGCTTAACGCGCACTTTTCGGCTGTAATGCGAAAACGCGCGGATGAAATTCTCAACACATTAGATTAGGAGGACTTTTTATGGTAGCTTGGTGGATAGCACTCGGCACAGTCGGTCAGGTCTTCGCCTGTATCGCAATACCCGCTACGGTTATGCTTATAATACAAATGATACTCACGCTTATCGGTCTCGGCGGCGACGATATGGACGCGCAAACCGACGGAGCGGACGCCGACGGTATCGATACCGATATCGACGACAGCTCTTTCGATGACGCGGATATGGATATCGCCGACGGCGGTTTAAGAGTATTTACCCTTCGCGGACTCATCGCCTTCTTCTCGGTAACGGGCTGGGTCGGTACCGTTTGCTGTAACTTCGGACTTAATCTTCCCGTTACGATAATCATCTCGGTCGCGAGCGGACTTTTGGCTATGTTCTTGATAGCCGCGCTTTTGAAATGGCTTTTAAAGCTTCAGTACGACGGAACCGAGGACGTAAAGGAAGCGCTCGGCGTAAGCGGTACGGTTTATCTCAAGATCCCTCCCGCAAGAAGCGGAAAAGGAAAGGTGAACGTTATTATCCAAGGTAAGCTTTCCGAAAAGGATGCCGTCACCGACGAAGAGACGGTAATCGACCGTGACGAGGAAATAACCGTAATCGGTATTTCCGGCGGAGAAACATTGATCGTAAGAAGAAAAAACAGAAAATGAACAAACACGTTAAAACAATTTTAAGAAATCTTATAATAGGTCTTGTGATAACGGGAATCGCTGCGGGTGCTTTTCAGCTTTACTACGGAAGCACTTACACGTTGGGAGTTATAGTGATTGGTGTTGTTTCTACAATTTTGATTTCAAAAGCCTATTTGTTGCTTTTGGCAAACACGATTATCGAAGGCACCGTTATTAAATGCAACGTAAAGATGTATTCGGTTAGCGAGCCCCAAGGTAAACAACAAAAGAGTTATAGTTACAAGGGCGGTGTAGTTGGTTCGTACAAGGCATTAAAGGTTGCCGTTGTGGTTAAAACTATTAACGGAAGGAGATTTCTTAAACGGTTCAAATATACCGACGAAAATGACGTTCTTCCTATTGGAACAAAAATTAGGTTCACCATATTTGATGATGAACCCGAAATTATAAGTTAACTAATAAATTAAACATATTTTAAAGGAGAACATTATGGAATCCATCATCATTTTATTAGCAGTTTTAGGCGTCTTATTCTTCTCGCTTATACTGTGGTTTTTCTCGAGATACAAGAAGTGTCCCTCGGACAAAATCATGGTCATCTACGGTCGAGTAGGTAAGAACAAGGACGGTAGTGCAAGATCCGCGAGATGTATCCACGGCGGCGCGGCATTCATAGTTCCCGTTATTCAGGCTTATGAATTCCTCGACCTCACTCCCCTCTCGATTCCCGTTGACCTTAAAAACGCGCTTTCGAGACAGAACATCCGTATCGACGTTCCCTCCCGTTTCACGGTAGGTATTTCCACCGAGCCCGGTGTTATGCAGAACGCGGCAGAAAGACTTTTAGGTCTTCAGCTTGCCGAAATCCAAGAGCTTTCTAAGGATATCATCTTCGGTCAGCTCCGTCTTATCATCGCGACGATGGATATCGAAGAAATCAACACCGACAGAGATAAGTTCCTCGAAGCGGTCAGCCGTAACGTTGAAGTCGAGCTTAAAAAGATCGGTCTCCGTCTTATAAACGTTAACGTAACCGACATCAGCGACGAAAGCGGATATATCGCCGCTCTCGGTAAGGAAGCAGCCGCAAAGGCTATCAACGACGCTAAGAAGAGCGTTGCCGAAAAGGAACGCGACGGTGCTATCGGTGAAGCAAACGCAAAAATGGACGAACGTGTTAACGTTTCCAAGGCGGATGCAGAGGCTATTCAGGGTGAAAACCTTGCTAAGACCGAAATCGCTATGTCTAACGCAACCCTCCGCGAAAAGCAGGCAGAAGCGTTAAGAATCGCTACCGCGGCAGAAAAGATTCAGGCGGCTAAGGCTCTCGAAGAAGCGTACGCGGCAGAAAAAGAAGCAGAACAGGCTCGTTCCGCAAGAGAAAAGGCAACCCTCGAAGCCGACGTCATCGTACAGACCGAGATCCAGAAGCGCCAGATCGAGCTCGAAGCAGAAGCCGAAGCCGAAAAGATCAGACGCAGAGCACAGGGTGAAGCAGACGCTATCTACGCACGTATGGAAGCGGAAGCACGCGGTATGGAAGAAATCCTCCGCAAGCAGGCGGCAGGTTTCGCGGAAATCGTAAAATCGGCTAACGGCGACGCAGACGCGGCTCTCAAGCTCCTTATCGCCGACAAGCTCGAGGACCTTATGAAGATTCAGGTCGATGCTATCAAGAACATCAAGATCGACAAGGTTACCGTTTGGGACAACGGCGGCAGCGGCGACGGCAAGACCAGCACCGCAAACTTTCTCTCCGGTCTTATGAAGAGCGTTCCTCCCCTCGAAGAGGTATTCGCGCTCTCCGGACTTTCGCTCCCCGAATATCTCGGCAAGAAGAAGGAAGAAGCCGAAAATGCGGTTGATGAAGAGCCCGTTGAAGCGCTCGAGGCAGAGATCGTCGAAGAATAAAAACGAAGATTGATAAACCAATAGCCCCTTCGGAAATCGGAGGGGCTATTATGCTAACTATTGATTTCACTTCATCACTATGATAAAATACAGGAGGAGAGTATGGTTGTAAAAATACTAAAGAAAATCGGTATGGCTTTTATATATTATATAATTGCCGTCACGTTCTCTACCCTTTTTGATATGTTCGGCTTTTACGTTGCCAGAGGACCCTTCTTTGCAATAATACAGGCTCTTGCGCTCGGAGCGATAATCCTTGCTTGTTCAAAGACCTTGCGTACAGCCAAGCTCAAAAAGGAGCATAAGGGCGACGAATCCGAGGAAAAGCGTATTTTCAACAGCGATTTGAAAACGAAAATCAAATTTATAATCAAAACAAATGATTTCATTATAGAATGTGTCCTTTTCCTAATCGCTTCGATTATCATCTTTGTACATCCCGGATTAGGCGCCGTTGTTTTGTACTTTTTCCCCGTACGTATATACTTCGTTATGTTATTTATCCTATCTGTTTTTATGGCTTTATATATGGCGGTATTGGATATCGCCGCTTGGATAATGGCTTATAACCGTTGCTACAAGAGGAGGGAATATTAATGCTTACTCTTGATCAAGCACGCTCCATTCAGAAAAAAGCCGAGTTAAAGACGGCGTTGAAATTTATAATCCCTACGGTTATAGTTGCCGTTATATCCTTCCTCGTTTTCTGTTTTATAGATTTCAACAAGGAAATGTCGGATTATTACAAGATATATTACCTTGTACCCTTCGCGGTCGAGATAGTTATTATAAAGCTCAGCAGTATTACGGAGTTCTTCAAGCCGAAGGAGTTTATCGGAGAGGTTATGAAGAACGAGATATACCGCGCCGAGGAGAGAAAGATAAAAAGCGGCGGGTTTGATGCTTTGCAGGACAAATCCTTCGAATCCGAGCTTATGGTAAGAAACAAGGACGGAAAGACCATATTCCGCGTTTATCCGAGGGGTGACGCTACCGCAAACCTTTTAGAGGGTGATACCGTCGCCGTTTTAAGATTTGTAGACGAGCCCATAGTTATTAAGGGACAATATTGGAAAAATTCTAATAAAACATAAAAAGGAGGATAAAACAATGAGTACTGTTTTATCTGTATCGGGATTGACGAAGATTTACCGCAATTCGCAAATTCCCGCGTTGGATAACGTATCCATCGATCTACCGAGCGGTAAAATAATCGGTCTTTTGGGCCCTAACGGAAGCGGAAAAACAACACTTTTGAAGCTTTGCGCAGGTATACTCACCTCGAATTCGGGTTCTATCCATATAAACGGAGTACCGGTCGGACCAAATTCGAAAACGTTGGTTTCCTATCTTCCCGACCGCACTTATTTAAGCAACGGAGACACAATCAACGAGCAGCTCGATTACTTCGCGGACTTCTATTCGGATTTCGACAGAGCACGCGCCGAAAGGATTCTTATCGACCTCGGTGTTTCGTTAGGCTCCAAATTCAGCACTCTTTCCAAGGGCAACAGAGAAAAGGTTCAGCTTGCGCTCGTTATGTCGCGCAGAGCAAGGCTTTATCTCCTCGATGAACCAATCGGAGGCGTTGACCCCGCAACGAGAGATTATATTCTCAACACAATCGTAGCGAATTACGACCCCGAAGCTACCGTTATTATTTCGACCCACCTTATTGCCGACGTCGAGCCCATTCTCGACGGATTCCTATTCATCTCCAACGGCAGAATTATTCATTCGGGCGACGTCAAGGAATTTTGCGCTCAAAACGGAAAATCGCTTGATGAAACCTTCAGGGAGGTATTCAGATGTTTGCCAAACTATTAAAATATGAATGGAAAGCCAACGCGAAGCTTTTAGGAATTTTGTCTGCGGTTGCGGCATTATTGGGCGTTTTCGCCTGCGTTATTGCCAGTGTCTTCCTACCTTTGTGTGTGAATATGGTGTTTGTTGACCATGACACATCGATTATAACCGCGGTGGCACTTTCCTTCTTTTGGCTGTTCCTCGTTATATCCATCTCTGTTTATGCGGTTGCAGTTACCTTTATACTCGCGTACCGATTCTACAAGAACAAATTCACCGACGAAGGATATCTTACCTTTACCCTTCCCGTAACCTCCAAACAGATTTTCTTATCTTCGTTTGTTAATATGACGCTTTGGAACACTATCGCGTCTGTTATAACTCTCGTAACGATATACAGCTCACTCATTATGTTACTCTCGATCATATCCGATTTCGACTTCGAACTGATATTTGACCTCGCGGTAGATGTGATCGAATATTTCACTTTATCCGAGGGTTTATTTGCTGTTGTTCAGATCGTTTTGGCGTTGGTTTCCTACTTGCTTGCGTTCATAACGTCAATCGTAACGATACACGCGAGCATTACCATAGGCGCAGTTATTGTCAAGCGCTTTAAGATACTCGCCGCAATCGGTATCTATTACGCAATCAACTTCGGTATGTCGATGTTGGTTTCATTCGCGCAATATATCCCCTCGTTTGTTATGCTCATTACACCCAGCGACGTAGTAGTCGGATTTACTCAAATCGCTATCCTTCTCGTCCAGATACTTATTTATGCCGCTATAATTGTAGTCGGATACAAGGTATCTATCAAGCTTATGGACGAAAAGCTCAATCTCCCGTAATAAAGGAATTACTTTATGTTAACGTTAAATGAAGCTCGCTCCATACAAAAGGAGCGGGAAAAGAAAGCAATAATATCCTTCACCGCGAGTATTTTATTGATCGCACTCGGCACGTTTTTGCTATTTTACTTCACCGACGTGCTTGAACTATCGACCGCGTTTTATCTCATCCCGATAGGTATGATCGGATTTGCCGTAAAGAAGACCGAAATATATAAGCTCTTCTCCGCCAAGGAATTTACGGGCAAGGTCGTCCGAATGGACGTTTATCCCGTAAAGGTCGGAAAGATACGCGGAGAACGGTTATATCAGCAAAATTGGGGTGAGGCGTTGGAGATTTATCTTATCGTTGACGACGGCAAGCGCTCTAAAACCGCTACTCTCTATGCAAGTAAGGACACAGCTCCGCTATCGGTAGGCGATACTGTGGCTCTGCTCAGATTTATTTACACACCCGTTATGATCGAGGACGTTAAATAATGACCGAGATACAGAACCAAAAAGGAGATAATCGGTGTGAAATACACTTTTAAAGAAATAGTACAAATACAAATCAAGATGAGATCATTTCGAAAAAAGGGATATAAGTGTGTATCTATCAGTGACGAATTTATCGAATATTCGAACGGTCATATCAGACTTAGTATTTTCAACGGCCATTTTTACGAAGGTAAAAACATCCTTATTCACTTTATTGAACAAAATGAGAAATTTTACCTTACGAATATAATATTCGTTGAAAACAATATGTCCGATTCCTACGATCATTCATTATCGTCGCTTATCGACTATCTTATTTCGGATTATGATAGAATTATTGATATGGATTATTGTAAAGCGAGAATACATGAATATTGCGATTATATCGAAAAGTGTTTGCGGAAATGACCGAAAATACGGTTATCCAATCGACCTTGAATCTTTAGGCTTATCGGACGAATTGATAAACGAGCTTACACTTCTCGGAGAGGAATACGTAACTTATTATGATTGGGATTGTCCAAACGACCCTTCGCCTTGGACCGAGGAGCACAAGAGCGATTTTATCAATAGGGCAAACAAAGCGTACGATAAACTAAAGGACGAGTTAGGAGAAGATTTTATCATCACCAACGAGGTAAGCAAAAGCGTTTGAATAAACACACGGAGTATTTTATGAAAAACACAATAAAAATGATAACTCGCGAAGAAGCCGAGGAGTATATCGCTTGGCACAAATGCGAAAACGTTTTCATCGCGGAATTAGATGGCGCGAAAATTAAAAATGACGAGGATTTCTTCCGACAGATTGAAAAAGCGTTTGAGTTTCCCGACGGGACGGTATGTGTCAACTGGGACTCTTATCTCGATTGGATTTGTGATTTAGGATGGCTTACCGGAAGAAACAATAGATACGCGGGATTTTCGCTGTTTATTTATAATCACAAGGAGCTATCCGACAAAATCCGCACCAAAAGACAAGATTCTTGTATAGATCTCTTTAAGGAAGACGTACTTCCTTATTGGGAAGAGGACGTTATCCATTGTACCTGTAACGGTCACGGCATACCTCGTGTATTCAACGTATTTTTGGTTAACGACACGGAGTATTTTATGAAAAACACAATTAAAACCATCACCCGCGAAGAAGCCGAGGAGTATATCGCTTGGCACAAATGCGAGAACGTTTTCATCGCGGAATTAGATGGCGCGAAAATTAAAAACAAAGAAGATTTATTCCGTCAGACCGAAAAAGCGTTTGAGTTTCCCGACGGGACGATATGTGTAAATTGGGACTCTTATCTCGATTGGATGAGAGATTTACGTTGGCTTGTTCGTAACAAAAAGTTCGCGGGAGTTTCGCTCTTCATTTACAATCACAAGGAGTTGTTCAACAAAGACATCGACTTAATGTCAACTTATAAAGAGTGCTTCGAGCTCGTTATCTTACCGTACTGGGAAGAGGACGTTATTCATTGTACTTTTAACGGTCACGGCATACCTCGCGTATTCAACGTATTTTTGGTTAACGACACGAAGGATTTTATGTCGGAAATCGAAAAAGGGTTGGCATACAAGGATAATTGGAGCGAAAACGAGTTAAAAAGATACGTCGAAATTTTCGTCGAAAACGGATACGGAAGAAAAGATTGGGACCCCGACTCGGGCGAAGAAATTTGTTTTCTATATACTGAAAACGGCGGCAAAGCGTTAATACATTCCAAATTCCCTATCGGTATAGCCAACGAAAGCTTTTTGGAATCCGAGCACGCCTTCGGTCATTTATTCTCCAAAGAGATTCATATTGTAAAAACCGAAGATTTCAACAAGGAATTATGGTTTATTGATTTGGAAAAGCTCAAAGAGACAGCGCCTGAAATCAAATGGATAGCCGGTCCCGACGCCGTTGACATCGCTTCTTTTTCCGCTTTGGATTTCGTTTACGCGGTTAATAATTAAAAACTCATACCCACGTATTTAATTTGTATAAATCAGGAGTAAGTAAGATGTGCCTGCCTAATATCGATGTTTCAAAAACCAAGGAATTAGAGCTTCACGTTAACGGTTTGTATGAGAAGATAAAAGCTTCTGCAGAAAAAGACGATATATACATCCCTTTAGAATACGAGTTTACGGATAAACCCAAAAAACGATTTTCGCCGATATGGGTGTATACAGACGGAAACAAGTATTTTATGTGCGAAATGTCCGACAGAGGCGGTGTCGCAAATTCAACGTTCAATAAATTATTCGACGTAAGTTTTTTTGTTATTAGTAATCACGTTATGAATATGGCATGCTTTTACGAACAGAAATGCAAAAAAACTCAACGCGACCCCAGACGAATAAGATTCGCAAAGTATTTACAGTTGATGGAGTTAGTCGGAGAAGATTACTACGTTACTGCAAAAAATGAAATCGACGATATCGTTCGCAGTTACCCGTACAACGACAATTATTAGAGCATATTAATTAAAAAAGTGCTACAGCTTCCGAAAGAAGGACTATATATGCAAGTACATACAATCATATTATGGCAGAAACCCATTTCGGATAGAACTTCATTTGACGATATTGTTCGCAACGTCATTGACATACTAACTGTTTTTAATGCCCTTCCCGAACAATACAGACCTAATTTTTATACAAGCAACAGTAAAGCTTCCGCCAAGTCGTTTGTTTTGGACTATGATGAAATTTCATCACATCTTCAAAAAACAGCTTGTACGTTCAAGGATAGTGTTATTAACTATTCCATCGGGTTGTTTTCTTCTAAGAATAATGATTCTGCATTTGGCTATTCTCTGAGAGTGGGAACACGGGAAAATAAACACGGATTTATAAATACACTTGTTGTAAATATCGCTATAAACTATGATATTTACGACGAAAAATACGCAGGGTTACTTGAAAAGGTTTTCAAAGAGTGTGTTTCCGTATTTAAACCGTTTTGGGGCGCTATAATCAATGATTCTGCTCGGACCGAAGATACGCCGTTCATAGTTAACGGGTTACCGACAAACATGCACTGGATGAATTATTGGTCGGACGACATAATCGACCAAATCGGTTTAAGGAAAATCAAAAAAGCGGAAAAACAGCACGAACAGTTTAACTTCGATAACGGAATAATAAAAATACAGAATTTACCCATAAATGCCGAAAATCCGAAAGAGATAGAATACCGGTCAGAAATCGAAAAGTACTTATTCAAAAAATCGGTATTTTCAAGGCTCATATCGAATATGCCATAGGTTAAAGGAGATAGGAACATTATGTTCAGTTGGATACGGAACAAAAGAAACGATAAGAAAGCAACGCAAGAGCCGGAAATTCATACACTGACGTATGAACAAAGAACGGAAATTTTAGACATTTGCGGAAAGTATGTTATTAAGGAAGTAAGAGACGGCGCTTTAAGATCATCAATGGCGACAGCAAATTATACGACCGTAAATCCTATACATAGAAAGTATTACGCAGCATTGGCGGATTTATCGAAAGAACAGCAAGAGGCGGTTTGCGATTTGCTTTCAGAGACCATAACCGATACCATTTATCGTTTTCTTGAAATGATCGAAGATCATCCTGATGCGCTTAAGTTGACGATAAAAAAAGACGGAAATGAATATGATATGGTCGAAATCAGCGAAAAGATGGGCAGTGAAATCGCATGCTTTGAAGATGATGGTTGGATACAACGCTTTTCAGAAATAGGGCGTTTTG
>JAZRLT010000178.1:0-1708 GCA_045646995.1 Eubacteriales bacterium
AGAGGTTTTTGCTTCCGCTGATAGAGGCACCTATAAAGAAATGGCTCTTTCCCGTCTTATAAGCTACGGTGAGGAAGACCTCTTAAAGCTTAAGGAAAACGGTATCATCAAGGAAGATAAGTATAACGAAATCGTTAAGAAATACGGCGAGCTCGGATATACTCAGGAAATCAAGGATAAGCTCCCCGAGTACCGTATCGGTCCGGTAAATCTTATCGAACAGCCCTCGTTAAAGCGTGATTACTGGCTTCTTTTGATTCCCTTGCTCGTATTCCTTACCTCCTTCCTTTCGACCAAGCTTACCCGTAAATTCTCGGCTTCTGCTCAGCAGACCGACGCTAACGGCAATCCTATCGGCGGCGGACTCTTTATGGAAGTCGGTATGCCCCTTATGTCGGCTATGTTCGCATTCAGCTTTTCGGCGGCGGTCGGATGTTACTGGATTTGGAGAACTCTCGTAAGTATGCTCCAGACCGTAATTCTTGCTAAGGCTATGCCTATTCCCGCGGTTACCGAGGAACAGATCGCCGAAGCACGCAGAGAGCTTAAAGCAAAGCAGCCTGCAAAGAAAAAGAAGGTTATTACTATCGAGGTTGATGAAGACGACGATAGCTATAACGAAATGATTGTTAAAAACCAAAGCAAGAGTGCTTCTAAAGCGGTCGATCCGACCAAGCGCACTCCCCGTAATATCGAAATGCTTACCGCGGACGAGGAAGATGAAGCTCCCTCCGACGGAAATGAAGAATAATCAGAAAGGTTAAAATATATGCTTAAACAGACCGTAGTAACCGAAAAAACAGTCGATTTGGCTGTGGCTAAGGCCTGCGCAGAGCTCGGCGTTTCTGCTGAAGAGGTAGATTACGTTGTTCTCGAAGAGCCCAAGAAGGGTATTTTCGGAATCGGCGCGAGCGACGCAAAGGTAAGCGTTACTCTTAAGGAAACTCCTGCCGTTAAAGCGGTTGAGTTCCTCGAAAAGCTTGTTTCCAATATGGGTATCGACGCAGAGGTCGTTGTTACCGCTAAGGACGACGAGGGCGTGACCGTTTCTATCAACGGAAGCTCGCTCGGTATCCTTATCGGCCGCAGAGGCGACGTTTTAGATTCTATCCAATATCTCGCTACCCTCGCTGCAAATATTGAAAAGAGCGGATTCTACCGCGTCACCGTTGACGTTGAAGGTTATCGTGAAAAGCGTGCCGAAACTCTCCGCGGTGTTGCAAGAAGAATGTCCGAAAAGGTTCTTAAGTATAAGAGAAGCTTCGCTTTAGAGCCTATGAACGCTTATGAGCGTAGAATTATCCATGCTGAATGCCAGAATATCGACGGCGTTACCACCCGTTCTATCGGCGAAGGCGCGGATAGAAAGATCGTTATCTCCCCCGAAAAGAAGTAATTCGGCGCTAGGCAGAATAACACAGAACGCACAAAAAGGATTTTTGTCCCGATTGTGCGTTCTTTTTAATTTATTACTTGGTGCGTCGAGGGGTTGCTTTTTAAGGAATTATTGTATTTTTGTGCTATGAAAAATATCCACCTCTCGACGTAGTGCGGGGTTGAAGTGAGGGATGACAGCGTTTTTTGTTTTTCTATGAAGTTTTGTATGCCCATTGTAGGGACCGGCGTCCTCGACGGTCCTTGTGTATAATGGGTAGTTATATGTAATAAACAAAATAGAAAACGTTGCCAATTTGTTACGTTGGATTTT
>JAZRLT010000179.1:0-6704 GCA_045646995.1 Eubacteriales bacterium
TACAACCCGATATGATGCCCGCAGGCGCGCCGAAAATCAATCCTGCCGACAGAGGCGCCGCGTCGCGAACGTTAACGGTGGTGCCGAGCCATTCAACACCAAAGCTTGACGCGAAAGCCGAAACACCGCCAAACAAAACACCGACGATGATCTGCTTGGTCATATAACTCAATTTTTTGGCGGGAGTATATTTCTCCGCAAGGTAAACGGCGAGAACAAGAATGCAGTTAAGTAATATGGGAATAATTAATCTCATTCATACCCCTCCTTACGAAAACAAACCGAACAATGCCCAAACCGTATTGGACAGAAAATCGCCGATAACTCCTATCGACAAAAGCAAAATCATATACAAAAGCATACTGCCCTTGCTGACGGAATTTCTTGTTATGCTGTAATAGAAATTGAACTGCCCCTGAAAATTATCCTCTCGGCTTTGGTTCCATTGATACGTAATGACGTCTTCGCATTTATAATCAGCGGGAAGATACTCACTATAAAGATTTTCTTCCAAACGGCGAATACGGTAACAACCCGCATCGTTAAGCTCGTAATTTTCATCGACCGAAAGCGTAATAACAGCCTTTTTAAGCTTTTGTCGGTGAAACGCGCCGATTCTCGTGATTTCCTCGGGCAGAAGTCGGGATTCGTTTATACGAACGGAATATCCGTATTTTTCCGAAACCACGGGCGTCGTAATCAAATCCATAAATCTGCTTACCGTACTTCCGACGTTCACGCGCGTCTTAAATATCTCGTCTAAAGATTTCTGAGGCATACGCCATATAAAATAAGCCTCATCATTATCGAGAAATTGCTGTAAGCACTCCAGATCTACACAGATAAGAGTACCGTCGGACAAGGGCTCGGCTTTATATTCCAGGGTGCTTATATGTACGATATCCACGGTTTTGCCGTTATAGGCAATTTCCGAGGTATGTTCGTTTTTCTTAAAATCCACGATACACGCCGCGCTGAACGTCGCTTGGAGAATTTTTGTATTTTCAAAGCGCAAAGACACGTCCTCGATCTCGGTCTTAGAAACCGCGAAAGGAACGTATACGTGCAGACGCTTACCGGTCTTTATACCACGTATACGAATAGCCACATCCACGTAGCTTTTGCCTTTGGGATTAAGCCAATCATTTATATAAACGGTACTTGTATCATCTCCGTCAATCCAAACAGCCCAGCCGTCATCGGCGAACTTTTTATGTTTTTTAGCCATTATCGGTTCCTTTCTAAAAAATTTTTCTTCCCGAAACGTACTTTGCCGTTATCTTCTTCTCGTCCAATCCAAGATAAACGGCACGCTCGGCTCTTTCGGCAAGAGTAAGCTCTTGCGGATGTGGCAAAATGCTGTCGTCAAGTACGACGGCGTCAAATTCATAGCCCTCCTCGAAGCTTCCGACCTTACCGAAAAATGCACCGCCGCCCTTAGTGGCAAGATAGAACGCTTCCGAAAACACAAGCGGCTTATAGGCTTCATCAACCATTCTGAAATACATTTTGGACACCTGAATAGCGTCGGTAATCGCTCTGAACACAGAGCCGCTGTGTCCGCCCGCAATATCGCTTCCAAGTCCGATATTAAGACCTATATCCAAATATTTACGGATAGGGGCGATTCCCGAGGTAAGGTTCATATTTGACGCAGGACAATGAGCCACAAAAACACCGTTTTTGTGCATAAGCTCAACCTCTTCGTCGGTTGACCAAACACAATGCGCCATTACGGTTTTCACGTCGGTATCGATATCATCATTTTTTCCGAACAAATCGTATTCGTTATACGAATCCCCGTAAAAGGGATTATCGGGGCGAAGGAGCTTTACGAAATCAATCTCGCCCTTGCTTTCGGAAAGATGGGATTGAACGGGAATGCCGTACGCCATTTGTATCTCGCGAAGCTCTTCCATAAGCTTGTCGGTACAGCAAGGAATAAAACGGGGAGTCAGAATAGGCTTTGTATTAGTAAACTTATCCTTTACCGCATTAATCCAGCCAAAGGTAGCATAGGCAGAAATCTCCGCGCTGTCCTCGGTAAGGCCTTCGCTCGCTTCCCTGTCCATATTCACCTTGCCGACATAGCTGACAAGGCCGCTATCCTCCATCAATCCCATCAAAAGCTCGGTGGCGTAGCGATGGCGAGTAGCAAATATACAGCTTCTGGAGGTAGCTCCCCTTTTCAAGGCGTCGACGAACATTCCATACGCTCTTTCAGCATATTCAAGATCCTCATATTTTTCTTCCTCGGGAAAGGTATAGCGGTCAAGCCACTCCATCAATTCAAGGTCCATACACATTCCGCGGAAAGCATATTGAGGCGCGTGAACGTGAAGATCGACCATACCGGGGAAAATCAATTCGTCGCCGTAATCATAAAGCGGCAGATCCAAATATTCCTTGGGCAAGATATTAAACACACCTTTTGATATTCCGTCCACGCAGACTGCAAACGCATTTTCATGAAGATCAAGCTCGCTTGCATTTATCGTATGACATATATTCCCTTTTATAACGAAGCTGCTTTTCATAATCGTTTTATCTCCCCCGAGGACGTCATACAAAAAGTGAGATTTAAGCCTTTTTGCTCGTAGCGAGCTTATGAGTGAACACGATTATAATAAACGCCATAAACAAAACGGCAGCAATCTTGTGAGCAAAGGAGATTATTGCGATACCCTCAACAAGCTTGAGCGCGATACCGCTGATCAAGGCGATACCGTAAAAGACCCTCATTATAATTTCAAGCGCGGGAAGCTTCCACTCCTTTTTGGTCAAAGCGGAATAAACCGCCAAAACCACAACACCGGCTACCGAAACAGCGATATGTACAGTCATACCGGTCGCTCTTAGCATAAAAAGCGCCGCTCCGATCAAAATCAACACAGGGGCAAAAATCAAATCCTTTTTCATAACGTTTTCTCCTTAATCGTAATATTTATCAAATTAATTTTCATCTCTTTTCCCGATTTTATCCAAACCGAAGAATACAAATCCAACCAAAATAAACGCTGCGGAAAGAATACCTATCCACATAAGAACTCCCGAAACGCCTTGGGTGTCAAGATTCACAAAGAAGTACGGATAGATAAGAGGCGTAGTGGTGGTGGGGATAAGAATAGTAGAATCAAACTTCAATATAATTGCCTGAATAAGAAGGAATATTACGTAACCGATCGGGAACGCTATCGAAGCGATAGGATAATACCATTTGCTCTTCTTGCGCTCATAGAACAAGAACCAGTCCGATATATACATAATGGGAAGCACAACGTGGAACAACAAGCTTCCTACTCGCCAATTCGCCTGAGGATCGCGTCCCTCAGCGCCCGCCAACATAATATTAAATACGAGGAACGTCAACAATATTCCGAGCATTCCGATAAACTTCAAAACAGGGACGGCGGTAACGGAGCTGTTGTCCTTTTTGGCAGCCGTTTGAATAAGCGCCGCGAGCATAACTCCGATACATAAGAAATTACTGATATTCGTAAAGTGAACGTAAAAATCCCAACGAATATTATTTATATCATCGAATATACCGAGACACGAAACGCATCCCACGAGTCCGAGAGTACAATAAATCGTTTGGAAAATCAGCTGAACCGTTCTGTTTTTGATCATAGTTAAACTCCTTTTCCGTATTGTCAAAAGCAAGAGGGCATATTAACCCTATTATTTGTTTTATTGTAGCATTCTACGTGTGACAAACCTCTTACAAATAAACAAAAAAAGCCGTCTAAACGACAGCTTTTTTCACTAAGATTTGTTTTTCTTTTCCCAAAGCAACCCGCATGTTTCCTCCGCCCAACTGTATTGGGACATATACTCGCCGAGAAATTCGGGCTTACCTGTTTTTAAATAATTAAAATAGTCGCAATCTATTTTTTGGGGATTGATAGAGTAAAGATAATTTTTACGTTCGAATATCGCTTCGGCTCTTACCGACTCAAGCGTTTGACGCAAGTCTCGGAATAATTGGTGAATATAATTTTGATTTCTTTCATCATCATTTTCCCAAAGCGCAACACCGATCTCAGCCACCGTAACTCCCGCGCCGTTCCTATCAACCAAAAAGGCAAACAGTTCTTTTGTTTTCGAGCGTTTGAACGTAAGCTTTTCGCCCTTCGCATAAACCTCGAAATTACCGAAGCACTTAACCTCTATCGTTTTTTCGCTTTGACGGATACCCTTGATGTTATCGATCTCCGCCTGAATATCCTTGGCGGAAACAGGCTTCATCAAATATCCCACGGCGTGCAGCTTAAACGCGGGAATGGCGTATTCCTCATATCCCGTACAAAATACTATTTTACAATCGGAGCAAGCCGAAATAATCCTTTCGGCGAGTGCAAGTCCGCCCATTCCGCGCATATTAATATCCAAAAAGGCAACGTCCGCCGAATGGTCTTTTATAAAATCGAGAGCCTTCTCGCAATCGGAAAAACTTATTACCTCGTCGACGTCGGGGGACGCTTCGATTGCCGACACCAGAGCGCTGAGCATCAATACTTCATCATCAACCGCTATCGCAATCATTTTTGTGCCTCCTTAGGAATAGTTATATATACTTTAGTGCCGACACCGACCCTGCTTTCGATTTCAAGAGTACCGTTCACCATCGCCTTCAATCTTCCTCGAATATTGCGGATACCTACGTGTTTTCTTTCATCGAGCAATTCGTTCGTATCAAATCCTGCGCCGTCATCCTCTACCGAAACACAATAATTATCATCGGTCTCATAGGATACCACGCGTATCGTACCGCCCTTGGGTAATTTCATAAGACCGTGCTTTATGGCATTTTCTACGATAGGCTGGATAGTAAGCGCCGGAATATGGAAATCGACCGAATTCATCTCGAAGGAAAAGGTCATATCGGGAAAACGCACGTTTTCAATACTGACGTAATGGTACACGTGCTCCATTTCCTGCGACATCAAAATCGGCTTGGGGTTGTCGAGCTCTCCGAAATTACCTCTTAAATACTTCGCAAAGTTATGAACGAGCTCACCCGCCTTCGGCGGATCCAAATTACAAAGCTGTTCAATGCTTCCGAGCGTATTATAAATAAAGTGAGGACGAATCTGACTCATCATGATAGAAACTCTGCTTTCGGTAAGCTGAGCTCCCAACGCTATTTTTTCAGTTTCGAGCTCTTTAGCTTTAGCGAGCGCATTAATACTGTTAGGTATAATTTTAAGAACCGCAACCATCGCCACGACAAAGAAGACGACAAAAACGTACTCGGACGCAAGACCGCCCTTCCAAATCCCGAGGTACGTCATAACGACGTCCGTTCCGAAGGATATAAGCGGCAAAGCCAAACCGACGTAAAGCCAGCGTTCTTTTCCCTTTGTAGCAAAGAACTCTCTTACGAGGCAGACGAGCAGAACGGTATTTGCAAGTACCTGAACCGCCGCCCAGTAAAGCCACGTATCGTAGAACAAAACGTCGGTCAAAACAGGCAACACAAACAATACCGCGTCGAAAAGTCCTACTGCGGCAACCGTGATCACACCTGCGTTTTTTGTTTTCTTAAGGAAATTCACGACGGCAAACGACAGAAACAGCGAATAAAACATCATCGAGCAACCCAAAATAATAGTATTGGACACTATCGATTCGTTCGAAAACGAAATGCTGTCGGAGCTGTAAATAAAATATATACCCGCAAATAAAATTACGATACCGAGCGTACGGATAAGCTTACTGCTCTTAATATGTATAAGAGTCGAAAACAAAGCGGTTCCCAAGAAAAGCAACGAAATAATTATGAACAAAAGACCGATATTTCTTTGCTCCGCTCCGCGTGCCAAAATTTCCTTTTCAAACTCGATATCCGTCCAAAACGCCGTATTTTCCAGCAATTCGTCGATAGCGGTTTCGTTTCCGAAGCTATGGGGATTGTGAATGGTAATCTCTATCGGCGCATCGCTTTCAAAGGTATAGGCAGTCCAGTCAACGCCGCAAACGGAATCGCCGTACAAAGGGTTTTCCATATCCAATAAAACGGGCTCGTTTTCGCCCTCGCGGAATGCAAGGCTTATATGATTTGTATAAAACGCGATCGGGATTTCTCCGCCGTATACTCCGACGTACTCGCCGTCGGGTGCCAATATATGGAAATTACCGCGCAGAGTAACGTCTCCCTCGGTAGAGGAAATGTGATTTCCCTTTACTATCTTATGCCACTCACCGTCAGCAATACGGTACTCACCGTCAAAGTACACCTGAGCCATCAACGCCATTTGCGCTTGATTGCTGGTCGCATTAGCATACCACAACAGCAAAACCGCCAAAAGAAATACAACTATCACACCCGCAGTCCCAAGCGTTGACATACTCAGAAAACGGGATTTTGTTTGTTTATCCTTCATTCTGATATCTCCTCGAAAAAATTGTTTTTCATCACCGCCATTGAATTTCAAGCAAACAAAAAACAATTTCGATTAATTTTATCACAAAAAAACTCCATTTGCAATGCCTTATATATAACGCTAATCGGGCTTTTTGATAATTTTTATCATTTTCGACAACTTTTCTATTGTGTTCGCGAAAATTTTATGATAAACTCATCTCAAGAAAAATCAAATCATTACGAACGGAGGGTATTTATGAGTTACTTCAAAGGCAAAACAATCATCATAACCGGTGGTGGACGCGCAGTTCTCAAGGACGGAAGCTGCGGTTCGATA
>JAZRLT010000180.1:0-7222 GCA_045646995.1 Eubacteriales bacterium
TTTGAAGGCAACCAACAAAGAGAACGTTCTCTACGGCTTCAAGGGCGGCCCCAGCGGTCTTCTTGAGGACAGCTACGTTGTTTTCGACGACGAATACATCAACCAGTACAGAAACACCGGCGGTTTTGATATCATCGGCTCCGGCAGAACCAAGCTCGAAACCGAAGAACAGTTCGCTATCGTTGCTGAAGTCTGCAAGAAGCACGGCATCAACGCTATCGTAATTATCGGCGGCGACGACTCCAATACCAACGCTGCTGTTTTGGCTGAATACTTCGCTGCAAATAACGCCGGCGTTCAGGTTATCGGCTGTCCCAAGACCATCGACGGTGACCTTAAGAACGAAGATATCGAATGCTCCTTCGGCTTTGATACCGCTACCAAGACCTATAGCGAAATCATCGGTAATATCGAGCGTGACGCTAACTCCGCTAAGAAGTACTGGCACTTCGTTAAGGTTATGGGCCGTTCCGCTTCTCACGTTGCTCTCGAATGTGCTCTTGAAACCCGTCCTAACATCTGCCTTATCGGCGAAGAAGTTGCAGCAAAGAAGATGTCTATGGCTCAGATCGCTGACTATATCGCTGACTCCGTTGCTACCCGTGCCGCTAAGGGCTGGAACTTCGGTGTTGCTATAATCCCCGAAGGTATCGTTGAATTCGTTCCCGAATTCTCCGTTCTTATCGCAGAAATCAATGAACTCCTCGCGGGCGAAAAGACCGATGCTTTCAACGCTCTTCCCACTTGGGCTGAAAAGTATGCGTTTATCGAAGCAGGTCTTACCAAGGAATCTATGGCTGTGTTCGCTATCCTTCCCGAATCCATCCAGCAGCAGCTCTTCCTCGAGCGTGACCCCCACGGTAACGTTCAGGTTTCTCTTATCGAATCCGAAAAGCTCTTCTCTGCTCTCGTAGCTGATAACCTTAAGGCTCGTAAGGCTGCAGGTACCTATAATGGTAAGTTCTCCGCTCTCCATCACTTCCTCGGTTACGAAGGACGCTGCGCGTTCCCCTCGAACTTCGACGCTGACTACTGCTACTCCCTCGGTTATAACGCATTTATGCTTATCCAGTACGGCTACACCGGTTACCTCACCAAGTTTTCTAACCCCAGCAAGCCCGCAGAAGAATGGGTTGCAGGCGGTATGCCTATGACCAAGATGATGAACATCGAAATACGCCACGGTAAGGATAAGCCCGTTATCCGTAAGGCTCTCGTTGAATTGGAAGGCGCTCCCTTCAAGTTCTTCGAAGCAAACCGCGCTGAATGGGCAGAAAATACCTGCTTCGTTTACCCCGGTGCTATCCAGTACTTTGGTCCTACCGAAGTTTGCGACGCTACTACCGTAACCCTCGCTCTCGAAAAAGGCGAATAATCTGCGTAAATAGCGATTCAATTCAATAATAAACACCGCCGAATTCTCGGCGGTGTTTCGTTTTATTGTTTTATTATATTTTCTATACGCTGTTTCAAGGCGAAAAATCTTTCGTCATCGCCGTACCGCGTGTATTTATTTCGAGCAAAAACTCTTGTTAAATATTGTTTGTCAATGGGTGAAATGGGGTGAAATTCTTCGGAAACGTCGGAGATCAAAGGAAAACAACTTTCTAACGGTGGTTTTTGACCGACGTATTTATTCCATTTCTCTGCCAACGAAACAACTTCTGACAAATATTCAAGAGCTGATTCTTTGTCGTTCATATCCATATAACTTTGAGCAATAAATTCACACACTTTCATATATTCCATATGATACGGATAGGGTAGTGTTTTATCGCAGAATGTTTCTATTAAAGCATAGATGTATTTTACCACGTCAAGGCATTTTTGCGGGTCGTATGTTTCATGGTTTTGACCCTTGAAATCGGCTGATGTCGCGTGCAACTGTAAAAGGTCGTGAATGACCCAATGCAAACTCGTGGCAAATGAAAGTTCATAATGTTCACGTGATTTTTGTAAATCATTTGTGTTATAGTATAAATATCCCTGAATTCTGTCTTGACAATAATACTGATACGGTGAAAGCTTGTTGATGATTTCCTTTGCCTCTTCATATTTTTCTGTGAAAATATATGCTTCGGCTAATTTACCTGTGGCGAAATCTTGGTTGCCGATGTTATCAAATTTAGATAAAAGCATATTGCGATATTTTACAATGTCATTTAACAACTCGTTTGCATAATCTAAATCAATCTGATGTTTTTCTTTATGGTTTAATAACCGCCAAGCGCAGTTTATACAGACTTTTATAATTGTTTGGTTTGTTGGCGATTGTTTCAAAAGTTTTTTATAAAGTGCATATTTATCAATAAGATTGTTGTCGCTGGTTTTAATTGTGTCAAGTTCTTCTGATATGGCGTTTTCATCTTTGACGTTTCCCAACAATTCATCTGTGGTTATGTCAAATAGTTGAGCAATGGGAATGATAAGCGCTAAATCAGGAGTGCCCTGACCGGTTTCCCATTTTGAAACTGCCTGTGGAGTAACGTTAAGATATGTGGCAACTTCTTCTTGGGTGTATCCGATCCTTTTGCGATTTTCTTTAAAGATTTTTTGGAAAGTCATAATAATGCTCCTGTTTATTATTACTGCAGCATCTTTATTATAGCCAATTAAAGATCCAAAATCAAGCAACGTAATTTTTCGAATTTATCAACTGTTAGTTGTTGAAAAGTAAAACACCGCCGAGGAATCTCGGCGGGGTTTTTGCTTTGTTTGACAAACGGTAAATAGAGGTGTATAATATTTATATTAATTAAAAAGGCGGAATTCGATATGAAAATAAAAACTCTTGCCCTTATCGAAGCGCTCGAAAAAGAAAATACGGGTGTCGAAGCTATATCGCTCTACCAAAACGGAGAAATGCTGATAGAACACCGCTTTGTGCCCTATAAAGAACGTCTTATTTATTCCCATACGAAAAGCTTTGTTTCTACTCTCGCGGGTATCGCAATAGACGAGGGTAAATTGAGCCTCGATGATAAAATAATCGACCTCTTTCCCCAATACGAGTCTGTCGTTATCGACGAGAGGGTAAAGGATATCAAATTGCGTCATTTTCTTACTATGAGCTCGGGCTTCGGCGGTGCTTTCCTTATGAGCTCGAATCGAAGAAAAGGCGAGGGTATGCCCGATTACGTGGCATATATGCTCTCGAAACCGCTTGTAAACGACCCAGGAACAAAATTCCACTATTCCAATGGGGATACTCATATGGTCTGCCGTATGGTTGAACGTGCCGTTGGCGAACCGCTGATGAAGTATGCGTATAATAAATTGTTTTCTAAGCTCGAAATCGGTGTTCCTGCTTGGGAATGTGACCCCGACGGAACCCCTTTCGGCGGAAGTGGACTATATCTCAATATAACCAATATGATGAAGCTCGGTATACTCTATCTCAATAACGGCAAATGGAACGGCGAGCAGATAGTCTCCGAGGCTTGGGTAAAGGACGCGTCGAGCGCACACATAAATACGAATTATAACGATGATTGGTCGAATAACTATGGCTATCAATTTTGGATGTGCGGAGATACCTACCGCGCCGACGGTGCCTACGGTCAGTATTCGATAGTAATACCTGACGAAAATGCCGTGCTTGCAGTACAAAGCTCCGAATATAACGACGTCGGAAAATTTGTGAAATTGTTGAGAGAATATATCAATATTTAAAGCCTTTGAGGTAATATGAAACTTTACGCGCCGAAATATTATACCGAATTTAATTGTATAGCCGATAAATGTAACCATACCTGCTGTGTTGGTTGGGAGATAGATATAGATTCGGCTACGCTTGATAAATATAAATGCCTTTCTCATAGCTATGCCGAAAAATTGCGTTCGAGCCTCTCCGATGGCGAAACACCTCACTTTAATTTGACTTGCGGTGACCGTTGCCCGCATTTGAACGAAAAAGGACTCTGCGAGATTATTTTGAACGTCGGTGAAGACTATCTGTGTGATATCTGCCGCGAGCACCCGCGTTTTTATAATACGTCAAACGATTGTATGTACGTTGGTTTAGGTATGGCTTGTGAGGAAGCGGCGCGACTGATTATTTCTTCGGACGCCTATAATGAATTTGTCGAATTAGGAGAGGTCGAAGGAGAAGATGATGTGGACTTCGATTCGGCTTCTCGTCGCACGGAAATATATTCAATACTGTCCGAAAGCGAAACCACTTATTCGGAACGCCTTGAACGTATTTATGCAGTCTTCGGCGTGTCTCCGAAATTGCTTTCGGATGACTGCTGGAAGACGGTTATCGATTCGCTGGAATACCTCGATGAAACTCATAAAACGATGTTTTCCTGTTATTCATCCGAAATATGCGTTGCACCCGAATACGAAAAGGCTTTAGAATGCGCTCTCGCTTATTTCGTCTTCCGCCATTGTACCGATATTGCCGATGAATATGAATTTTCGCTGTCGCTCGGCTTTTGTCTTTTCTGTGAACGCTTGCTTGCGTCACTGCTTGCTTTGGGAAATCCGAAAGACGAATACGAGATAGCTCGTCTTGCCCGTATTTTGTCCGAGGAACTGGAATACTCCGAGGAGAATACCGAAGCGATAAAGCTTGAGTTTTGATAATATGATGTAATAAAAAGGAGAAAAGATATGAAGAAGATTATGTGCCTTGCGCTTGTTTGTATTATTGCTATTTCTATGGTCTCTTGTTATTTTGACTACGATGGCGACTATCCCGAGCTGTATACCGTTGCCGTAAACAATGTTTTTGGTGTAGACGGATACAAGTCAAACGGCGAGGTATCTTACGATCCGGATATTGTTGTCGTCGAAACCGATGATTATGGCAGAGTGCTGTTTATTTACAGTGAGTATGACCCGAATGGCAGCGCAGGCGATTGGGGTGTGGCGTTTGTTATAATGCAAAAACACGAGGATGATTATGTGTATTATTATCAAGATGCTTGTTATACACCGTATTGCGGTGGCATAGAAGTATACGCTATTCGTCAATATGATGATATAAAAGATAACGTCGATACCAAAATGCTCGAGGAATTGAAGAAAAACAATGATTGGAATAAGCCTTTTGATAAAACCAAATGCGTTCGAGCCAAGGTTAATGCAGAAATGCCCGAAGGAAAAACCGGTCTTCGCGATTACGATTTTGATGAAGTCGTAATTCCTTACGCAAAGGCGCACGGGTATACCGGTACCGATAATTCACATTCACGAAAAGCAACCTTCTGTAACGCCGACAAATACGGTAGGGAATTGTATTATGTGTATGCATCGACGGGTGATAAGAACGAGGAAGAGAGTAATATTTATGGGTATTATCATTACGCAGTCATAGTCAATCCCGACGGAAGCTTTCCTGAAGGCTGTGTTGTCGAGATTACCGGAAATTCATTTGAGTCTTATGAAGTAGTGAAGAATTTAAAAGAAACGTGTGACTGGAATCAACCGATAGAATAATAAAACGCAACACCGTCGATTTGTTCGGCGGTGTTTTGTTCGAATTTATAGGCAATTACATGTAACTTTTTTATCGCATTGACATCCTGATGTTTCCGTGATAAACTATTAATAAGGATGAGAGTGTGATTCGATACCTTATAAAGGGAGATAATATATGAAAAGAATTTTAGTTGCCCTTCTTTGTATGTTTGTTATAGCTGTTGTTTGCGCGTGTGTTGATGAGTCAAATGAATCCTCGGTCGGGCATTCGTCGGAATCCTCCTTGGCTGTTTCCGAAACCGAAACGTCGGACGAGATATCCGATTTTTCCGATGCGGTATCCGAAAATGAAAGTATTGGATCGTCTGATGTTTCTGTTGACACGAGTGAGGTTTCGGCCGAATCCTCGGAAAATGAAATAAGCGAAGCGGAAAGCCTTGAGGAGTCCGAACCGTCTGAAGAAATTTCCGAAGAAATCAGCGAAGAGACTTCTGAGGAAACCTCGGATGAAACGAGCGATGAAAGCTCTAAGGAGGAAGAAGTGTATACGGATATCGGAGATGCCGAGCTTTTGCCCTCGGGTTATCTTATTTATAACGGAGCGGCTTATTCTGCCGCGGGCTATTCACCGTCGAATTGTAGCAGATATGCCGATGTATATAACAACTATGCAGAGCTTTTCCCCGATACGCGTATAACGGTAATTAATCCGCCTCTTTCTATAATCAGCGTTAAAAATCCGCTTGTCCGCGCATTGATGCGCGATCAGGAAGCGCTTCTTGATTCTATGAAGTCCCATATTTACGGTAGGGTTAATTTCGTCAAGCTAAAAGATGCCTTCGTTGCCCACCGCGGCGAATATCTCTATTTTAAGAGTGACTATCATTGGACGCAGCTCGGCGCATATTACGCTTATGTTGAATACGCTAAGTCCGTGGGCCTTACGCCTACACCTCTCGGAAGATTTGAGCATAAGGTGATTACAGATACCTTTATCGGAAGAAGTAACGATTACGCTAACGACGAAAGAATTAATTCTTTCTATGATACCGTTCACGCGTATTTGCCCATTAAGTCCCACACTATGACCGTTTATCAGCCTAACGGTGATTCGAGAAAATTCAAGAGCTGTATCGATGAATCTATTCTGAATTATTCCTGCTTTACCCGCGGTGATAATCCGTTTATAGTTATAAACGTACCCGAAAACGATCCTGAAAAGATTGTTTTGGTAATTAAAGAATCCTCCGCTAACGCTTTCGTGCCCTTCCTTACGGAGCACTACGGTAAAATTTACGTTATCGATCCTCGCTCGCTGGTATTCGATATCCGAAGCTTGGTTGCTGAAAAGGGAATAGATGAAATAATCTTCTTCTCTATGGCATCCACGGCTAACGGCGGAACTTATTGTGATTACTACGAAAGAATGATAGGCGCTTAATTTTGAGCACCCCGAAAGACAAACCAAAGTCTTTTGGGGTGTTATTATATGCAATAATTTGTTAAAGATGCATAAAAACCATTTACAAATAAATCGAAGTATGTTATAATAGAACGAATATTTATAGGAAGTGATGGACAAATGAAAGAAAATTTTGATTTTTCGGTTGTGGATACGATTCTTGATAACTATCCCAAGAATGAATCCTCCACTATCGCGATTTTACAGGATATTCAGGAACATTATCACTATCTGCCTCGCGAGGTATTTCCGCGCGTTGCCAAAGCTATCGGTATAGGCGAAGCGCGTTTGTATGGCGTTGCTACATTTTATGAGAATTTTTCGCTCGAACCG
>JAZRLT010000181.1:0-8036 GCA_045646995.1 Eubacteriales bacterium
TCAATACGGTTCTTGTATTCCTGGCTCTTACCTTCGTTCCAGTTTTGTACCGGACGGTAGTAACCGGTAATACGGCTGTAAACCTCAGCGGTCTCGCCGCATTCGGGACAGGTGAAGTGCTCGCCTGCGATATAACCGTGGTTCTTACATACCGAGTAGGTAGGAGAAATGGAGTAGTAGGGAAGTCTGTGGTTTTCGGCGATCTTGCGAACAAGGTTAGCCGCGGACTTCCAATCGGGAAGCTTTTCGCCGAGGAACGCGTGGAATACGGTACCCGAGGTGTAAAGGGTCTGAAGGTCATCCTGAATAGCGAGAGCCTCGAAGATATCGTCGGTGTAACCAACGGGAAGGTTAGAGGAGTTGGTGTAGTAAGGAGTGCCGTTTTCGTTAGCGGTGATGATAGAGGGATAACGGCTGACGTCGTGCTTAGCAAGACGGTATGCGGTGGACTCGGCGGGAGTAGCCTCGAGGTTGTAGAGGTCGCCGTACTTTTCCTGATAGTCGGAAAGTCTTTCGCGCATATGGTTGAGAACTCTCTTCGAGAATTCCTGAGTTTCCTTGCTGGTCATATCCTTGCGGATCCATTTAGCGTTAAGACCTGCTTCGTTCATACCAACGAGACCGATGGTGGAGAAGTGGTTGTCGAAGGTGCCGAGGTAACGCTTGGTGTAGGGGTAAAGACCCTCTTCGAGAAGCTTGGTGATGATAGTTCTCTTAACCTTGAGCGAACGAGCCGCGATGTCGAGAAGGTGGTCGAGACGCTTCATGAAGTCCTCTTCGTTAGCCGAAAGGAACGCAAGACGGGGCATATTAAGAGTTACAACGCCGACAGAGCCGGTGCTTTCGCCGCTTCCGAAGAAGCCGCCGGACTTCTTACGAAGCTCGCGGAGGTCGAGACGGAGACGGCAGCACATCGAACGAACGTCGCTGGGCTCCATATCCGAGTTGATATAGTTGGAGAAGTAGGGAGTACCGTACTTGCTCGTCATTTCAAAGAGAAGCTTGTTGTTTTCGGTTTCCGACCAGTCGAAGTCGGAGGTGATGGAGTAGGTGGGGATAGGATACTGGAAGCCTCTGCCGTTAGCGTCGCCCTCGATCATGATCTCGATGAACGCCTTGTTGATCATATCCATTTCGGCTTTACAGTCTTTGTACTTGAAGTCGACTTCCTTGCCGCCTATGATACAGTTAAGCTCTGCCAAGTCGTTGGGAACGGTCCAGTCAAGAGTGATGTTCGAAAACGGTGCCTGAGTACCCCAACGGGAAGGAGTGTTAACGCCGTAGATGAAGGATTCGATGCACTTCTTGACCTGATCGTAAGAAAGGTTATCTACCTTAACGAAGGGAGCTAAGTAGGTATCGAAGGAGGAGAACGCCTGAGCGCCCGCCCATTCATTCTGCATAATACCCAAGAAGTTTACCATTTGGTTACAAAGGGTAGCAAGGTGGCTTGCGGGGGAAGAGGTGATCTTTCCGGGTACGCCGCCCAAGCCTTCCTGAATAAGCTGCTTAAGCGACCAGCCTGCGCAATAACCGGTAAGCATCGAAAGGTCGTGGATGTGAATATCTGCGTTACGGTGAGCGTTTGCGATCTCGTCGTCGTAGATCTCGGAGAGCCAGTAGTTAGCGGTGATAGCGCCGGAGTTGGAAAGGATAAGACCGCCTACCGAATAGGTAACGGTGGAGTTTTCCTTAACGCGCCAGTCAACGTTCTTAACGTACTTGTCAACCAATGCCTTATAGTCGAGCATGGTGGAATGCATATTACGGAGCTTTTCTCTCTGACGGCGGTAAAGGATGTATGCCTTCGCAACGTCAGCGTAGCCTGCCTGAGCGAGAACGCTTTCGGCGGAGTCCTGAATGTCTTCAACGGCGATCATGCCGTCCTTGATCTTGGTTTCAAAATCGGAGGTTACTTTAAGTGCAAGGAAATCAATAACGCTGGGATGGGTGGGTCTGTCGCAAGCCTCAAACGCCTTTTCGAGCGCGGCAGCGATCTTTTTGATGTCAAATTCGGCGGTTTTGCCGTTTCTTTTAACTACCTGATACATAACGTTTTTCCTTTCTTTATATGAAATAATTTATTATTTATTATAAATCCGCGCATTTTGGCGGAATTACTTGCGAGGTTTATTCGCGCCGGTCGGCAAGATAGAGCATAACATAATCTTGATGAGTTGTCAATAGAAAAACACAAGATATTGTGTTTTTGGCATAATGCACAATATCTTGTGTTCGGTTGTTTTTTTGATTCAGATTCCCCTCGCTTGAGCGTTGGGAACAAACTTTCTTACTGCCGCAAGGAGTTTCGCGGTTTCCTCGGGCGTAAACGCCTCGTATCCGTCGGATATGAGGTCGCCCGAATCGATGAACTGCTGTACAAAATATTGTTTTGCACCCGCTATCCATTCGCCGATATCCTCGAAATCGGACACAAGATGTAGTCCCTTGACCGCGGTGGTGCGGAATTCGTAATCGATTCCCGATTCCATAATAATGCGTACGCTCTCTATCGCGGGGGAGATATCGATACCCTCGACTCCGACGGCTTTTGCATATCCGATACGCGAGGATTTTATATCCATCGCGATATAATCGACGAGGCCTTCGTCGATAGCCTGCTTTAAAACGTCGGGATAAAATCCGTTCGTGTCGAGCTTTATTTTATATCCGAAGCCTCGAAGAAACCGTAAAAACTCTATCGCGTCCTTTTGGGCGAGCGGTTCACCGCCCGTTAGACATATACCGTCTAATATTCCCTTGCGTCGGTTGAAAAATTCGGTCAATTCGTTTTCATCTATTCGGTTTTCGGGCTTTCTTACGACAAGTCCCGCGTTGTGGCAAAAGGGACAACGTAAATTACATCCGTGAGCAAAAAGCGTACAAGCGACGTTTCCGGGGAAGTCGAGTAACGTAAGCTTTTGCATTCCTTCGATATACATTTTTTCACCTCTCGGAATTACTGTCTTCCATTATACATATATACGCGTATAATTTCAAGCGCTTTTATTTCTTTCCGAGCAAGCTTTTAAAAATTTCTCCGAGAATCGAGAAGTACGAAGCCTTGTTTACCGACTCGGCGGCTACTACGGGCGCTCTCGCTATCTCAGTACCGTTTTTAAGATAAGCGATATATCCCGCGTCCGCCCCCTTTTCGACGGGAGCTTTGAGATTTTCCTTTAAGACGGGCTTTAGCTCTAGCTTTGAATTTTCGCCCTTGTCGGTAAGAATATCTATCGGCTTTGCGGTAAGCGGAACGCTTTCGGCGACACCGCGCTCGACTTTTATGCTTCCAAGCGTCGGAAGCTCGGGGGTCGTAACCGAATAGTTTGCGAACCCGTAATCGAACATACTTTTTGCCGCCGAAAAGCGCTTGTCGCTCGTTTCCGCGCCGAGAACTATCGCAATTAATTGCATATTGCCGCGCTTTGCAGTTCCCGAAAGACAGTATTTCGCTTCGCCCGTGAATCCCGTTTTCATTCCCGTTGCGCCCTTGTAAAAACGGATAAGCTTGTTGGTGTTCGCGAGTCCGAAGGTGCCGTTTCTGATCGTGTCCATCCATATTCCCGTATATTCGAATACCTTTTCGTGCTTCATAAGCTCTCTCGTTATGAGCGCGATATCGTAGGCGCAGGAATAATGACCCTCCTCGGGAAGCCCGTTCGTGTTGACGAAATTGCTGTTTTCACATCCTAACTCCCTCGCGCGGTCGTTCATCGCGGTAATGAATGCCTCTTCGCTTCCGTTTATGTATTCACCCAACGCGACCGTCGCGTCGTTAGCCGAAACTACGATTACCGATTTTAAAAGGTCCTCGACGCTCATTCTTTCGCCCGCCTCGAGAAATACCTGCGACCCGCCCATGCTTGCCGCGTGCTCCGAAACGGTGACCTCGTCGGAAAGCGCGATTTTTCCCGAGTCAAGCGCTTCCATAACGAGTAACGTGCTTATGACCTTCGTGACCGAAGCGATGGGAAGATGGTCGTATTCGTTTTGGGCGAATAATACCTTGCCCGTGGAATACTCCATAAGTAATTGCGCCTTCGCCTCGCCGCCCGAATATTCCGCCGCCGCGGGAGTAAACCAATATTCTGCGATGGCAGCTTCGTAGGGATAAATACTTGCTTCCTCGGTCGCAAACGCCGAAAACGGAGTCGAAAGTATAAATATCGTAACAATAAAAGCAATAGCTCGTTTCATTTGGGTATCTCCTTTTTCAGTATGCTATAAATTATTGCCGAAGTGATTTTTTTATGCATATAAATGTTTTCGGCGAGCGAATTTTCCCTATTCTCCTACGAGTAGAGAGGAAAATTGATAAATTCCCACCCCTATTTTGTATGGGGGTGGGGACACGGCTCTCTTTTTGAGCTATAATGTGTTCAAGAATACGATATATAGGAGATGTATCAATATGAATAAAAGATCATTAAGCTTGTTGCTGACCTTGGTTATGGTGCTGGGTATGATCCCGCTTGGCGCCATGCCCGCAAGCGCGGCGAGTGCGGCTGCCGATCATATCTTCGTTAACGGCCGTCAATTAGATGATGGTGAGTATATGGGAGAGCACTCCGACGCCTCCACCACCAAGCCTGACGGTGACTATGCTCATTATAGTAACGGAGTGTTAACGCTACACAATTTCGATTTTGAAACATCCGGGGCATGGGGTGTTTACTCAACCGGTGATTTGGTGATTACGCTTAGTGGCACCAATACAATCGTCCAGACGCTCGATATTTGTGCAATTACGGTAAATGAGAACAAATTGACAATCAACGGCTCCGGAAAACTGACGGTGACCAGTGAAGCAGTCGGTAATCCTGCTGCTCATGCTGTCATTAGAGGCGGTGATATTGTAATCACCGGCGGTACTTTAGAGGCTACAGGTAGAACATCACTTATTTACGCAAATGGAAATTTATCCATAACGGGCGGCGACATTAAAGTAAGAGCTACCGAGGACTACGTTGCGGTCTATGCCCAGGACGGTTTTAGTATGAGCGGTGGAACGCTCGCTATTACAGATGCCGTTAGTGGTATCGAAGTACCGTATGGATCTGCTGATTTATCCGGTGGCAAAATAGAAGTAAATGCTGACGTTTTAGCGTTTAAAGTAGGTGGAGGAGATCTTACTGTTGACGGATGTGATTTGAATTTGGTGTCTCGCGTAAGAGATGCAATTTGGGTTCCCAATAATGATATAACGTTGCAAGGAAATACAAAAATAAATATTAATGCAGCAATAAAAGGTATCTCGTGCAATTCGGTTTATGTAATAGATCTGAAAGATTGCATTGAAATTGCAGGCAATAGCCGAGCTTTTAACCTTGACGGTGATCTTAGTATTACACCGGACACGTTGGAGGTCTTGGCGTCTTCCACTGTTGACGGTGAATTGGGAGAGTACAGTGCCAATGGTTTGGACAATTACAAAAAAATAGTTATCAGGCATGTGCCGAAGTTCACCACCCAGCCTACGGGCGGCACGGTGGGCTATAACGAGAGACATACCGTTAACTGGGCGACCGATTTCAATGCGGTCAAGCAGGAGCTGGTAAGATACTCTTCTGCGGGCAGTGTGTTGCAGACGACAACGCTTTCCGCGGGCGCATTCCAGGCAGGCTTGTCCTATATGACGAGTGGCTACTATTACCGCATCAGAGCCTATTATGACGATAGCTCTTATATCGAAAGCGATAAGATCTATGTGACACCCGATCAATATTTCAGCCCCAATCCTGAGTACGGCAACACGGAGGAGGACATCATCGAGGGTATCACCTACGTTCCCAACGGTGACGGCACCTTCAACGCCAACGTCCACGTCAACCTCAGCTACGTGGATGGACAGATGCTGCAGTATGAGTGGATCGGCACCGGCTTCTGCTGGTTCGACCACAATAACACCCCCCATTACGGCAGTGTCGGCATGGATACGAACAAGTTCACCTTCACGCTGTATAACCTTGTCGAAAATCTGGAGCCCGGAAAAGAGTGGGAGGTCAAGGTATACCTTGCTAACGACTACTATGCTGACTATGAGTGGCAGGGTTATTCCTTCAATTTCTTCACCGATACCGTGCCCGAGCTGAAGCCCGAGGATGCTTTCACCCCTGCTTTCACCACTCAACCCGTTGGCGGCGAAGTGGTATCCGGTGAAAAGCTGACCGTGAGCTGGGCTACCAACTTTACGCCGAAGGAACTGAAAGTACTGACGTATAGTCAGGGATACTGCACAGGTTCGCAAAATTTGGACGTTAATGCAACGAACGCGAATGTGAGCGCAGGCGGTGAGTACTACGTCATCCGCGCCTACTACAACGATTCCAACTATGTGGACTCCGATAAGTTCTATGTGACCGTTAAGACCGAGGAAGAATATGCCAAGGGCGACGTAAACGGTGACGGAAAGGTTAATATGTTTGACTACGTTGCGCTTAAATCTCACGTTCTCGGTAAATCGATTCTCAGCGATGATAAGCAGGTACGCGCTGACGTAAACGGCGACGGAAAGATCAATATGTTCGACTACGTTGCTCTTAAAGCACAGGTAATTAAGGGCTGAGCGTAATAACGCAGAACGCAAAAAGACCAATAACCATTAAGAGATTTTAAGGAAAGAAAACGGAGCGAAACGCTCCGTTTTCTCGATTTTTATGTCTTTTCGCTATAAAAAATCCGCGAATAATACGATTTTTTTGCAAATTTCTATTGTAATTATTTTTTTCGAGTGATATAATATCTCATCATATTTTTTGAATATTTTTTGACTGCTTCGGGAGGAAATCAACTATGAGCAATAACCTACGTCCTGAATCTATGGCACGTATAAATAATTTCGAGCTTGCCAACGCGTTTATCGAGGAACAGATCGCCGAGATCCGTGCGACTGTCGGCGATAAGAAGGTGCTTCTCGCTCTTTCGGGCGGTGTAGACTCTTCTGTCGTTGCCGCGCTTTTGGTAAAGGCTATCGGTAAACAGCTCGTTTGCGTTCACGTTAACCACGGCCTTATGCGTAAGGATGAGTCCGAAAACGTTGTAAAGGTATTTAAGGACGAGCTCGACGCTAACCTTATCTACGTTGATGCTACCGACCGTTTCTTAGACCTTCTCGCAGGTAAGAGCGATCCCGAAGAAAAGCGTAAGATCATCGGTAAGGAATTTATCGAGGTATTCGCCGACGAAGCTCGTAAGCTTGAAGGCATCTCCTACCTCGCTCAGGGTACTATCTATCCCGACATTCTTGAAAGCGTAAAGGCTGCCGAGGGTAAAAAGGCTGTTAAGTCCCACCATAACGTCGGCGGTCTCCCCGAAGACCTTGATTTCGAGCTCGTTGAGCCTATCAAGCTCCTCTTCAAGGACGAGGTTCGCGTAGTCGGCGAAGCGCTCGGTCTTCCCCACGCTATGGTATACCGCCAACCGTTCCCCGGCCCCGGACTCGGCGTTCGTTGCCTTGGTGCTATTACCCGCGACAGACTTAACGCACTCCGCGAGGCTGACGCGATCCTTCGCGAGGAATTTGATATAAACGGCCTTGCCGAAAAGGTTTGGCAGTATTTCGTGGTTATCCCCGATATCAAATCCGTCGGTGTTAAGGACGATAGCCGCTATGAAGGCTGGCCCGCGATCATCCGCGCCGTCAATACCGTTGACGCTATGACCGCTTCTATCGAAGAAATCCCCTACGCGGTTCTCCATAAGATCACCGCGCGTATCACTAACGAGGTTGACGGTATCAACCGCGTCCTCTATGACCTCACGCCTAAGCCCTCGGGAACTATCGAATGGGAATAAAGGGAATTATCAAAGAACACTTAAGCTTATTCTTTAAAGTACAAAATAGTTGATTCTTTTTCTTGCCCCAAAAATGCTTGCATTTTCGGGGACCCCATAGACTATATAAAAATTGCCTTTTGCATTGATTTGCAGAAGGCTTTTTTAGTTACTGTTATTCTTTTTAATTATATTGAAAACAAAGGAATATCTTTTTGCGTATGTACGGTTGCTTTTTTGACGTTGATTTGATATCATAA
>JAZRLT010000182.1:0-2903 GCA_045646995.1 Eubacteriales bacterium
TAAGACCGCTTGGCCTCCGACTTGAAATATCTTCCGAAACCTCGGATTCAATAATATCCTCCGAAACTTTTTCTTCTGTGATGTTTTCCGCATCCGAAGAAACGTCGTTTATTGCTTTGCTCGAAGGCTTTCTCTTTACAAAGAAGCATACGACCAAAACGATAACGATCATTCCGGCAAATGCGCCGATAACAACCGGAATAACCCATTCAATGCTGTGTTCTTCCTTGACAACGGTTTCCTCGGTAGGCCATTGGTCTCTCGGGATGTAGAATTTTTTGTATTCATCCGAACTCTTTGAAAGCTCTGTGTCAAATTTGGCTACGCCCATTTCTTCGCAAAGCGTAGGAGTTTCGGAGAAAAGATTGGTTCCGAGTCCGAGTCTGTCGCCTTCGATATCGCAACCGATTGCGCCGAGGAACGTGGGGAACATGTCGATGGTACAGAAATCTCTGTTCTTGGTGTTGTCGGTAGACGAAACAGGGTTTATGAAGCAGTTGTATACTCGTCTGTCGTAACCTGCTTCGAGAACGCGTTTTGCGTATTCGCTGTCCATAGTAAGATGGTCGCCCGAAAGAATTATGGTTGTGTTTTCTGCGAAATCCTGAGATTGGATCCATTCTACAAATTCCGCAACCTGATTGTTCGAACAATTCCATACGTTATCGTATTTCTCGCTGTATTCGCTTCCGCAAAGCTTACATACGTGTCCGCCCCATGCGTGGGTATCAACAGTAAGCATAGAAAACGCAAAGGGCTGATCCTTTTGAGATATCTTGGTCAACTCCTGCTTCGCGTATTCAAAGAGGTAATGATCCTCGAATCCCCACCAACCGTCGTGATATCCCTCGGGGATGATGTCGTGTACTCGAGCTGTGTAAAGGTCGTAAACGTAGTCGGTTCCGTGCTTCTGGTAAAGATTCTTTCGACCGCCGAACATTGAGTCCGAACCGACCATAAGCGTTTGGTAATATCCGTTTTCGTGAAGAATGTCCGAAAGAGTAACTACGCCGGGAAGAAAATCCTCTTTGCCGTAGTCATTCTGGTTTCCGCTCGGTGTCTTAAGAGGAATACCCGCGGTCTGTGACACTAACGCACCGATAGTCCAAGAACCGCCGGTAAGCACGTTTGCACCGCCGACCGCTTCGTTTTGAGAAAAGTTGGTGTTGGTAAGCGCGAGAAGGTGAAGATCGGAAATGAGATTTTCCGAATGTCCGCCGTCTCTGTCAGGAGTCATAAACGACGTTTCCATTGATTCGAGATAAATGATAATAAGGTTTTGTTTTTCTTCGGGGAAGGTTATTTTGGTATCTGCAGGATCAGCGTAGTTTTCCATATAAACCTGCGTGTCCTGAGATATCGATACAACGTATGAAACAAGGCTTACGCTGGTCGCTGCGTACACTATCATAGAAAAAGAAAGTATAAGCGAAATGATGGCAGAGGTGAATTTTGATAAGGGATAAAGATGGAGCTTCTTTATTACAAAGGGTTTCTTGGTGAAGGGTACGAATAGAAGCACCGAAACGATAACAGTAGTTGCAATCGCGGGTATTAACGCATCCCAAATGAAATCCTTGATGATTCCTGAGTCTACACCGCCCATATCCGATGTGAGCGTGTATATTATGGAATCAAAGCCCGTGTCACCGTATACCTTGTTGTACCATAATGCCGCGAATAAGCATACAGAAGCAGCTAAAAACAATGCGGTAAGAAATATGATTCCGATAACGGTAACGATTGTTCTTATTGTATTTTTCTGTTTAGGGGATAGTTTCATAGAAATTCTCCTCGTATGTATTTACGTATCGAAAGACAGTATATCACAGAATCCGACAAAATGCTATACTATTTTTGAAAAATTAATTGTTAACATATTAGTATTTTATGTAAAAAAGCCGCCGCGGAAACCGAATCCGCGGCAGCTTAAAGGGCTATTTGTTTTTCGCTTTTAAATATTTAACAAGCTCGGAAATAGGAAGTATAAGCGAGCCGATAATAAGCGCGAGAATGTATTCGAAAATGTTTATAGGCATAAACGAGAATGCATCTCTTAAGAAGGGAACGAATATAACGAGCGCAGTAAGAACGAAGGAAGCCGCCATGGTGATCCATAAAAGTTTGTTGTGAGTGGTAAGCTTGAATACGCTCTTTTCGCGCGAACGCATATTGAAGGAGTGAACAATCTCTGCCATCGACATCGTAACGAACGCCATGGTTGTTCCGAATCCGCTTTCGAATGCGTTGCCGATAGTATAAGAGAGAAGGGTAAGAGCCGAAATGCTTGCGCCCTGCCATATTACGTCAAATCCGAGACCGCCCGAGAATATGCCTTCCTTGCTGTCGCGGGGCGGAAGCGTCATAACGTCGCCTTCTGCGTGCTCCATACCGAGACCGAGCGCGGGAAGACTGTCGGTAATAAGGTTTATCCATAAAATGTGTATGGGCTTGAATACGGTAAGACCGAAAAGACTTGCGATAAATACGCTTAATACCTCGCTGAGGTTAGAGGAAAGAAGGAACTGAATGGTCTTTCGTACGTTAGAGTAAATTCTTCTGCCTTCCTCGACTGCGTTAACGATGGTGGCGAAATTATCGTCGCCGAGTATCATATCGGCAACACCCTTGGTTACGTCGGTGCCCGTGATACCCATACCGATGCCGATGTCAGCGCTCTTGATAGAGGGAGCGTCGTTTACGCCGTCCCCCGTCATCGCGGTGATATATCCTAACTGCTTCCATCCGTTTACGATACGAACCTTGTGCTCGGGCTGTACTCGCGCGTATACCGAATAGTTTTTGATTTCGTTAAGGAAATCCGCGTCGGATATTTTATCAAGATCAGCGCCTGTAATTGCCTGCGATGCGTCGGAAATAATGCCTAATTCCTTGCCGATGGC
>JAZRLT010000183.1:0-4964 GCA_045646995.1 Eubacteriales bacterium
TATTCAGCCAAAACAGCCGCGTTGGTGTTGGAGTCGTCGCCGCCGATGATTACGATAGCGTTGATGCCGTGCTTCTTGCAAACATCTGCAACGATAGCGAACTGTTCTTCGGTTTCGAGCTTGGTTCTGCCGGATCCGATGATATCAAAGCCGCCGGTGTTGCGGTATTGATTGATATATTCGTCGTCGAAAATGATATAGTCGTCTTCCAAAAGACCGGAGGGGCCGCCCTTGAAGCCGTAAAGAACGTTGTCCTTATCGGTTGCCTTCAAAGCGTCGTACAAGCCGCAGATAACGTTATGTCCGCCGGGAGCCTGACCGCCCGAAAGGATAACGCCTACAACCTGCTTTTTAGCTTCAGCGGTGTTGGTGCCCTTCTGGAAGGTGATTTCGTTTTTACCGTAGGTGTTGGGGAAAAGAGCCTGAATCTTTTCCTGATCTGCTACGCTTTCGGTAGGATTACCGTTCTTAACACAGATTTCGGAAATACCGTTTCTGAGCATACCGGGAAGCTTAGGTGCATACTGGTATCTTGCTGTTTGAAGAGGTGAAAGTTTCATTGAAATGACACTCCTTAAATTGCTTTATATTCAAAATCCATTACATTATACCCTATTTTACGACAAATGTAAATAGCCTTTTATATTTTTTTTAAGAGATTTCAAAAGCGTTTTCGGCATTGAGACGCAATCTCATTCATATCCAAGGGAGTCGCAATCTATCGAAAAAACTTGACTAAATTGTTAATATATGATATAATTTTTATGAATTTGATTTAAAAAAAGAGGCGATGTATAAGCGTGGCAATCAAAAAAGAGACAAAATACAAGCTTTATATTACCTTCGGGTTGATTATTATATTTGGTTTATTAGCCGTTTTCGTCCTTTCGGGCGACAATATAGCTCTATTAAAAAGCGTATTTTCGGGCAATCTCTCCGACGAACAGTTAAAACAAACCTTACAAGACTTCGGCTGGCGCGGATACGTTACTATAATCATTCTCTCGATAATACAAGTCGTTTCATCCTGTCTTCCTGCGGAACCGGTTCAGGTTCTTTCGGGACTTACTTTCGGTTTCCCTCTCGGTTTATTATTATGCTGTATCGGTATAATGTTCGGCAACACGACGATATATTTATTACACAAAACCTTCGGGGATAAATTAAGAGGCTTTTTCGTTAAAAAGCTCCATTTGGATTTCGGAAAAATTTCAAAATCCAACCGATGCGTTCTTATCATCCTGATTCTTTATATTCTTCCCGCTATCCCTTACGGAATGATATGCTTTTTCGCGGCAACCACGAATATGTCGTACCGCAGATACATCGGTGTAACGATGTTGGGCTCGTTACCTTCCGCTTGCATCGGAGTCGGGCTCGGATATATAGCAATCGAGTCTAACTGGATAATTTCGGTTTGCGTTTTTGCCGTACTTATCGTAATACTTATCGCCGTCGGCTTGAAACGAGACGTATTATTCGACAAAGTAAACCGTTTCGCAGAGAAAAGCAAGAAGGATTCTAAAAACGCCGTAAAGAATTCCAACGGATTTATTCTATACTTATTGTACTACACCTTCAAGATATATTATCTGCTTTGCGGAGTAAAGATGAGATCTGTAAACAAGGTCGGAAAGGTTGAGACTCCGTCCATTGTATTATGCAACCACGGTTCCTTTATAGATTTCATATTTGCAGCTTCTATTTTAAAGGAATACAAGCCGAATTTCGTTGCGGCAAGGCTTTATTTTTACGACAAACGTTTAGGTTGGCTCATTCGCTCTATCGGCGGTTTCCCCAAGAGCATGTTCGCTGTTGATCTGGAAAGCACTAGAAACTGTATCCGTGTTCTCAAAAACAACAATATGCTTATTATGATGCCCGAGGCGCGTTTATCCACGGCAGGGCGCTTTGAGGACATACAGGAAACCACGTATTCCTTCATAAAAAAATCGGGTGTACCCGTTTATACGGTTAAATTCAGCGGTGATTATTTTGCGGATCCCAAATGGGGCAAAGGCTTCAGACGAGGCTCGGTAGTTGAGTCCGAGTTGGACATTCTTTACACCGCCGACGAAATAGAAATGCTATCCGTAAACGAAATCAAGGAAGGTGTCACCAACCGCCTTTATTACAATGAGTTCGAATGGATAAAGGAAAGACCCGAAATCAAATACAAGTCAAGCAGAATGGCAGAGGGCTTGGAAAACATTCTTTCGATTTGTCCGTTATGCAAAAAGAAGCACACGCTGACAACCCGGAAGAACAAGATTTATTGCGAAAGCTGCGGTTATTTAACGTCGATTGACAATCGTTATTCCTTCACCGATGATTTCTGCTTCGACAACCTTTTACAATGGTACGATTGGCAAAAGGATCTTTTAAAGGAAGAAATTCTCAAAGACGATAACTATTCCTTGGTATCGAACGTCGAATTAAGAGTTCCAAGCGACGGCAAGGGCTTAACTCGAGCCTCGGGCAAGGGAGTGTGCACCTTAAACCGTCAAGGATTGACCTATTCCGGAACTAAGGACGGCGAGGCTGTCGAGTATCACTTCCCTATCGAGCGCGTTTACCGATTACTTTTCGGTGCGGGCGAAAATTTCGAAATATATAACGACAGCGAGATTTTATATTTCGTGCCCGAAGAAAAGCGTTCTGCCGTCGATTGGTACTTGGCCTCGATGATATTATACGACGAGAATTCAAGGACATCCCAAAATCAATAACAAAGGTGGGGATCACTATTAAGCGCTCCGATACCTCGGCAAAAAAGGAATCCAACGCGACTGGCATAAGCGTGCGTTCGTTTATAACGGTCGTTTCAATTCTTTTAGCCATTTTAATATTTTGCGGTTTATTAACGTATTTTATTCCCCAAGGCTCATTTGATCGCGACGGAAACGACAACATAATCCTCGACACCTACAAAAAAGGTGAAATCAAGGGAATTTCGTTTTTAAAGGTAGCGTCCGCTCCTATACGTGTTTTCGCGTCGTCCAACGCTTTAACGATAATAATGATAAGCATATTTTTGCTTGTTATGAGCGGTGTTTTCAATATATTGGAAAAAACCGGCGGCATAAAGATCTTCATAGTTCAAATTATGAGCAGGCTACGTGACAAGGGCGGTCCGATAGTTTGTATTACCGTTTTGATATTTATGCTGTTCGGAAGCCTATTCGGTATGTTCGAAGAGCTTGTAACTCTATTACCGTTAGTTATCCTTTTTATGATATCGATGAAAATGGACACGATGGTTGGGCTCGGCTCCTGTCTGTTAGCGGCATGCTTCGGCTTTTCGACAGCGATAACCAATCCCTTTTCTATCGGTACAGCGGCGCAATACGCCGATATTCCCACTTCGTCGGGAGTATGGTTAAGAATTGTATTTTTCGTAATCGTTTACGTTGTATTATGCTCGTTTTTGATGTTATACCTCAAAAAAATCGAGCGCAATCCCGAATTCTCTCCCACCTTTGAAGGCGACCGAGAAAGACGAGAAAAGCTTATTACCGAAGCGGAGGCTTCTCTCGCAGATCAGAAAAAGACGTTTAAGGTTTACGCCGTCTTCTTTGCTATACAGGGCGCGCTTTTACTTTCTATCGCGTGTATCCACGCTATCGCAGGATATGCTATTCCTATTTTAGCGGCGAGCTTCTTGGTTTGTGGAATAGTTTGCGGTTCGATCGTAAGCAAGGACGTTCGTTTTGTAATCATTTCGTTCCTAAAGGGAGCGGCGTCTATGTTACCCGCCGTAATAATGATAGCGCTGGCTTCGTCTGTAAGTCTCGTTATGGAAGAAGGCGGAATTATCGATACAGTCTTACATTCGGCATTAAACGTTCTTGTCGGCAAGAGCAGCTTTGTCGCCATAATCCTCATATACTTCCTTATACTGTTTTTACAAATATTTATCGGTTCGGCTTCCGCGAAGATATTCCTCGTAATGCCTATTATTTTACCGATAACCAACGCTCTCGGCATTTCTCCCGAGCTTGTAATATTGACTTATTGTATGGCAGACGGTTTTACCGACGTAATATTGCCGACAAACCCCGTATTGCTTATCGGGCTTTCTATGGCAAACGTTTCATATTGGAAGTGGCTCAAGTGGACTTGGAAATTACAGCTTTTCCTCTTCACCGTTTCGATTCTTATTCTTCTTTTCGGAGTTTTGATCGGATATTAATACATACAAAAAAGGACAGATTTGCGAGACTTCTCATAAGGAAGTCTCGCAGTTTTATTCGCCTCGTTCCTCTCGGCAAGTTATATTGCTTCGCAGTTATATTCGGCTAACGCCGAGTGATATTGCCTTCGGCAGTTTGAGGCGAATAAAATAACACTGAAACCTTAAGGTTTCAATATCACTATTGCTTTGCAATAATACCACTCCAACGAAGTTGGAATAAAACTTGAATAATAACGGCTGCTATGTTATTATAAAATGGGTTTGGGCATAGCCCAATAAAGTATTTGTACTTGCAAATGCGATGCTGGTTATAAAACAGTTAGATAAATAAGAATCTGACGGAGGGATGTGAACGAATGAAATATTTTCTTGATGAAGTGCAACGAAAAGCGGCAGGAGGCACCTGTTATTTTGAATTTCAAAAAGGAAAATTCAGAAACAAGTTTTGGCTAAAAGATTCTCTCTGTCTCCATGTTGACATTTTTGACTCACTCAATCTTTATGAGTTGTTTTCTAATTCCATCGAGGATTTTTGCTACTATGCTCCTACCGAAGTAATCAAAGAGCAATGGGAAGTCCTTATTGCAAAATCGAAAGAAAACGAGCGTTGGATGGATGTTATAGAAGAACTGACTCCGTGGATAGAAGAATGTTTCACAAAGCATAAGTGTTTTACCGTTTGCGGTATATAGAACTAACAGCCAATTTCCAATTTATCGAATAGCAAAAGCACCGACAGATCATCAAAATCCGTCGGTGCTTTTTAACA
>JAZRLT010000184.1:0-7252 GCA_045646995.1 Eubacteriales bacterium
CCTTGGGCGAATTCCTCGTAAACAAGGGCGTTCGTCAGCTCGCTATCTCCGAAACCCAGAAGTACGGCCACGTTACCTATTTCTGGAACGGTAACAGAAGCGGTAAATTCTCGGAAGAGCTCGAAGAATATATCGAGGTTCCCTCTGATGTTGTTCCTTTCGAGCAGAGACCTTGGATGAAGTGCGCTGAGATCACCGATATTCTTATCGAAAAGATCAAGAGCGGCAACTACGACGCGCTCCGCGTTAACTTCCCCAACGGCGATATGGTAGGTCACACCGGCTCCTTCATCGCGGCTAAGATCTCGGTCGAGGCGCTCGACGTATGTCTCGCAAGAATTCTTAAGGCTGTTGACGAGGTCAAGGGTGTCGCAATCATCACCGCAGACCACGGTAACGCTGACGAAATGTACGAAATCGACAAGAAGTCGGGCGGCGCCAAGCTCAACTCCGACGGTTCTCCCAAGGCTAAGACAAGCCATACTCTTAACCCCGTTCCCTGCTATATCTACGACAACTTCTACGGCGACAACTATGAATTTGTTGACGGCAATTACGGCCTCGCGAACGTTGCGGCTACCGTTGTCAATATGATGGGTTACGAAGCTCCCTCCGTTTGGGAAAGCTCGATGATCAAGGTTAAATAAGTTTTTTCAACCGTGCCGCCTATCATTTTCCGGTCGGCGGCACGATTATAAACAAGGAAGATATTAATGTTATTTACGATTTTAAGCAGTGATATGGAGTTCGGGCTGAAGCTCGTATACTTCATGATTATGATAATCTCGCTTCTTCCTGCGCTCACCTTACACGAATGGGCGCACGGCTACGCCGCCTACAAGTTAGGCGACGACACCGCAAAGGCGGACGGAAGATTATCCTTAAACCCGCTTGACCATTTAGACCCGATGGGCGCGATAATGATGCTTCTCGTCGGCTTCGGTTGGGCAAAGCCGGTTCCGATAAACACGAGAAAATTCAAAAAGCCCAAGCGCGACATCGCGATAACCTCTATCGCAGGTCCGCTTATGAATTTCATCGTAGCAATAATTTCGGGTCTGCTTTTTGTGCTCTCGGTTTATATCTGTCAGGCGAATAATATCACGGGAATCACCGCCGAAGTTATTATCACTATTTTTCAATACTCTATGTTGCTTAACATCGGCTTGGGATTATTCAACCTTATCCCTATCCCCCCGCTTGACGGATCTAACGTGCTTATGTGTGCCCTCCCTCCGAAAGCGGCAATGCAGTATTCAAAGTTGAGATATTATTCTCATTACATTATGATAGGTATAGTTCTCCTCAATAGGATGCCCTATCCTTTGAGTATGATATCCGATATCATATTTATGCCGCTTGATTTTCTGCGCGGCTTTCTGTCGGACGCTATAATCACCTTCGGCGAATTGATCTTCTCGTTTATTTTTTGATTGACTAAAGTTTTTGATATTTTGGGAGTTGTATGGAAAATATAAATCTTAAAATAGAGCAATACGAAGGTCCTCTCGATCTTCTTTTGGCTCTTATTTCAAAACACAAAATAGATATTTTCGACATTCCCATTTCGGAGATATGCGACCAATACATCGCCTATCTCGACGCGATGCGTCAAATGGATATGGAGGTCACGAGCGAGTTCGTCGTTATGGCGTCGGAGCTTATGCTCATCAAGAGCAAGATGCTTCTCCCCCGAAACGAAGAAAGCGAAGACCCTCGCGCTCCTCTTGTTGACGCACTTTTGGAGCATCAACGCGCAAAAGCTGCAGCGGAATTTCTTAAAATGCAAAGTGCAGGGCATTTCGATACATTTACCAAGCCCGCAAGCGAGCCCGAAAAGACCGACTACTCGCGCGGTCACGCCGTAGAGCTTCTTACCGAGGCTTTCGCGCGTATCGCCGACCGAGTTGCTTTACAAAAAATCGAGGGTGAGCCCGAATTATTCAAACGAATCGAGGAAAGATATTATTCGGTCGAGGAAAAGACCGCCGCGATAATGTCTTATCTCGAGCAAAAGCGCGAATGCCGATTCGAGGACCTTTTCGCAAGAATTCATTCCCGCGGCGAGGCTGTTGCGGTGTTTATGGCGCTTTTGGAGCTTGTCCGCGACGGACTTATCGACGTTGACCGTGAAGAGGACGAAATCTTCCTGTCGCTCGCCGAAGAAAGCTCCGCTCCCGAAGAAATTACCGAGTAAAGGAGTATTTTATAATGAATATAAATCACGAAACTCCCGCGGCTCTCGAGGCAATACTTTTTGCCTGCGGTGCGCCCGTCGCCTTCGATAGGCTTTGCGAAATACTCGGAGTAAACTTTGAAGGACTTCGCGAAGCGGCGGCAATACTTAAAGAAAAATATTCCGACGACCACGAAAGCGGAATCCAGCTTATCACGGTCGAGGACGCTTATCAGCTTTGTACCAAGGCTTACGTCGCGGAATACGTTAAAAAGGCGCTCGAATTAAGAAAAACTCCCCCGCTTTCCAAGGCTTCTCTCGAGGTTTTGGCTATTATCGCTTATAACCAGCCCGTTACGAGATCCTTTATCGAAATGGTTCGCGGTGTTGACAGCTCAGCTATCGTCGCTTCGCTTACCGAAAAGGGATTGGTTACCGAAAAGGGTACTCTCGACGCCCCCGGACGTCCCGTTCTTTTCGGAACGACCGACGCTTTCCTTCGTTGCTTCGGTCTCGAAAGCATCGACCAACTACCCAAGACCGACCTCGCCATGGCGGGCGAGCAGGTTACGATAGATTTTTCGGAGGAATCCGAAAAATCCGAACCCGCCGAGAACATAGAATAAAACGAGAGGTAGATATTATGAATAACACCAATAACGAAATGCCGATGAAGCAGATGATCGACGCCGCGCTCTCGAAGATAGGCGAGGTTGTTGACACACGTACGGTTATCGGCGAGCCTATAACTCTCCCCGACGGAGTTTCGATAATTCCCTTCTCGAAGGTTTCGGTCGGATTCGCCTCGGGCGGTACCGAATTTGTCGGTAAGAATCCCCGCGCGGACGGCAAAGCCAATTTCGCGGGCGGTAACGGCGCGGGCGTCAGTATGACTCCTCTCGGATTTATCATTATCGAGCAGGGCAAGGCGCGTATTATTGAGATCGGTAATCCCGTAACCTACGCCGCACCTCAGGACCCCGTAAACCGCGCTCTCGACGGAATAAACGGTGTTCTCGACAAGACCCCCGATATAATCGCCAAGCTCGGCGCTATTCTCGGCTTTGATACAAGCCTCGATAACTTCGGAACCGCCGATGATTGCGAGATAGACCTCGAAGCGCTTAAGGTCGATGAGGTTCTCGATGAGGAAAAGCCTACCGCATAATCCAATGTTCGCAATATTTGCCGTCCCGAACTCCTCGGGACGGTTGTTTTTTTAAACTAATTTGCGCATTTTATATCGATCCGCGCCTTTTTTGCAAAAATATGTTATAATATTAAAAAATTTTAAAATTCCTCAAAAAACCGTGAGCCGTTTTGAAAAAAATCTTGACTCTTATTTACGAGGAGACTGAAAAACCCTAAGGAGGTGCGTTATGGAGCGGCAGAAAGAACGTCCGTCTGTACTCAGCGACGAAAAGATAGTCGAGCTTTATTGGAAGCGCGACGAGCAAGCGATCAAAGAAACCGATATCAAGTACAAAAATTTCTTACTTTCGGTCGCAAATAATATCGTACACGACAGTCGCGACAGCGAGGAATGCCTTAACGATACGTATATCGGCGCTTGGAACGCGATCCCTCCGGCAAGACCTACTCTGTTACAGGCGTTTCTCACGACTATTATGCGCCGTACCGCGATAAACAGATTCAACGCAAACAAACGCCAAAAACGTATCGCGTCGGAATATTCCGTTTCGCTTTCCGAGCTTGAGGATTACATATCGGATAAAAGCAATACCGAAGCTGAAGCAGAGATAAATGAGCTCTCCCGAATTATAAGTAATTACGTAAGATCCCTCTCGGACAGACAGATTTATATTTTCGTCAGCCGATATTATATCTGCGATTCGGTATCAAAGATAAGCGATTCTCTCGGTTGCAGTACTTCTACCGTAAAGCGCGAGCTTGAAGCCATAAGGCAAGGGCTCAAAAAACGACTCGAAAGCGAGGGTTACATATTATGACAAAGGATAAATTAAGCGACGCCATCACCGAGCTTGATTCCGATATTCTCGATCGCTATTTCGTCATAAAGCAGGAATTAGAAGAGAAAAAGAAGCCGAGAAGGCGGAAATGGATAAAATGGGCAACGGCCGCGGCTTGCTTTGCTCTTGTAATATGCACGGTAACGGCCACGCTGGCAGGTGCGCTTATAGTATTGCCGTTTCTTTTTATCGAGTACGGCTCGGGTCCGTCGGTCTCAAATCCGACCAAGGGCGAATCGAGCGGACCGCAGAGTTCCGTACCGGGACTTCACGAAACGACCTTCTACTTCGACAGCTACGAAGATATGATCGAAGCGTTAACGGTTGAACTTAAATCCGAATCCGTCCACAGTTTAAAGGACGATTTGGGCGAGGATTATACCTACTTCTTAGACAGAGTAAACGAAGAGGGCTCATTCCCTCGTCCTATGCTTCACGGCGAGCCGATAGAATACAGGAACAGGAACGGGTTTCAAAACATCACGTTTTTCGTGCACGAGCTTTACGGATTGCCGTGGGTATGGTATTTCCCAAAGACCTCGAACGGAAGTAATCACATGATATGCATAACATATCTTCCCGAAGATATCCGAAAACAGGAAGGCATTACCGCCTCGGAAGTAATAAAGGAGATCTCTCCAAACTCTCCTAACATAAACAATCTTGGCAAACAACATAAACGTATATACAATCAAAATATAAAGCTTGAAGATCGCGAAGTCACAGCATTGATAATCGAATATAAAAACGATGCAAGAAACAGCGTCATTTTTGTATACGACGATATGCTTATAAAGGTCACGAGCGATCCCGAGGTGTGGTCGGAGGAATGGTTTTCCGAGTTGTCTTTTGAAGTTTAGGCAATAATTGATTATTTCGGAGGTGCATATATGAAGAAAATGATTGATTATATGATATCGGCTTTTCTCATACTCGGCTTTTTGTTTTCATTAAACACTGCCGTCTTTGCCGAAGCAGAAAATATACCCGAGCCCTCCGAAATACTACCGTCCGAATTCCTTTCGAAGCCTTCGATGGATATGGAAGATGTGATAAAAAAAGTAGTCACCGAGGAACGGGCAAACGAGCTATATGACCCCGAAAAATATTCATATGATACGTCAACGTACTTAGTGGAATACAGCGTTTCGGAGGATTATTGGCGCAGAGTAAAATCTTTGGATTATAGCGGCTTAACCGAAGCGATCGATGCCGATTATCCCGTAGTATATATACCCGTTTTCGGAGATATCGAAGACACAAACGGAAGGGTTTATAACCGAGTTGTCGGGTATTTCCGCCTTCAATACTCGCGTTCGTTAAACGAGAAGGCGTTCAGTTATAAAATGACTTCGGCACAGTATAATCTTACAAGCACGGATTTCAAAGATAAAAGAGTCGTCGGTATTTACGAAGATATATCTTTTTACTTGACAAGAACCGATACTAAAGCCGAACAGGTTTTCCTTATAAAATATCCATCGTCGGTGACCGATGAACAGGAAACCGTAGCCGTAATAAAAACCCAAACAGATACGGTTATTCTTGACACGTCAAACAGTCTGCATATCGGAAACGATATAATCCCTTCGGATGAATTGCCTGCATATTCGGTTTCGGAATACAGCGAGCGCCGCAAAGAGGTCGAAAAAACGCTGTATAAAGAGAGCAAGCTGTCTTTTATTCTCGGTTCGTCGATCCGTAAGCTCTTAAACGGAGAAATAACTGCCGAATATTTTGTGTGTTCGGTAGTGCCGATACTTGCGACGGTAGTTTTTGGTGCGGCAACGCTTATTTGGTTTGAGGTGGCCGATTATTGGGGGTACATATTAGCGGCAGTTGTCATGTTGACGGTAATAATAGCAGCACTCATTTTGTTAAAAGTCAGAAAACTTCGAAAAAACGTTCGAGACAGAGTGATTTTTGAAAATCTTTGGAGGCATTGATATGTCAAGAAACATCCTTTGTTCCTTATTGATAACAGCGGCAGTTGTATTTTGCGGATGCTCGGACAGCGGCTCGGACAATAGTTATACTGAGGTTTGCAGTGTAAATAATGAAGCGGTCGTGATTTCAGACCTGTCACAAGAGGAAACGGAATATCTCACGGAATTGTTCGAGAATGCGAAATGGCGTAAAGGTATGTTAAAATATCATTACGATTATGTTTTCGTTCTTCCGAATGCAACGCTTGAATATACGCCCGACGGTGCTTTTTACGATAGAGAGAACGACCGCTCCTTCTCGGTTCCTTATGAACAACGAAATGAGATCAACGAAATGTTCGGATTATATACGTATTGACAAAATAATCACACAAAAAGGCTTTCGGGGGTTCCGAAAGCCTTTTTATCGTGCATTCTATTGACTTTTGATTTTTAGGGTGGTATAATCCGTTTAGAATTTGAAATTCGGAGGAATTTACAAAATGAGAATTATTGTTTGTGAAAATGCAGATGCAGTTGCAAAAGAAGCCGCGAAGATTTTCGCAGCACAGGTTTATATGAAGCCCAACTCCGTTCTCGGTCTTGCTACCGGCTCTACTCCCGTTGGTATGTACAAGATCCTCGCGGATATGAATCAGAAGGGCGAGATCTCCTTCAAGGATTGCAAGAGCTTTAACCTTGACGAATACTATCCTCTTGCTCCTACCCACGATCAGAGCTACCGTTACTTTATGAACGTTAACTTCTTCGATCACATCGACATCGACAAGGCTAACACCCGCGTTCCCGACGGTCTTGCTGAAGACCCCGCTGTTATGGGTGCTGAGTACGACGCAGCTATCGACGCAGCAGGCGGCGTAGACATTCAGGTTCTCGGTATCGGCCAGAACGGTCACATCGCTTTCAACGAGCCCGACGAAAAGCTCGTTGCAGGTACTCACCTCACCTCCCTTACCGAAAGCACCATCAACGCTAACGCTCGTTTCTTCGAAAAGAAGGAACACGTTCCTACCCAAGCGGTTACTATGGGTATGGCTTCTATTATGAAGGCAAAGACCATCATTCTTCTCGCTACCGGTAAGGCAAAACATCAAGCAGTTTCCGAACTTCTTGACGACAAGATTACCACTTCCAACCCT
>JAZRLT010000185.1:0-12654 GCA_045646995.1 Eubacteriales bacterium
ACCCGACGAAAGATACGGCGAGGAATGCTGTGCTTGGATAATTCTTCACAAGGGCGAAACCGCTGACGAAAACGAAATGAAGGAATTCGGCAACGCGTATATTGCACGTCACAAGGTTCCGAGATATTTCATCTTCGTCAACGAGTTCCCTATGAATGCCGCAGGCAAGATCTTAAAATACAAAATGCGCGATATGTCCGTCGAACAACTCGGACTCAAGAAATAAAACAATTTTTTGCGCAAAACCATTGAAAAGAGGTTTTTATGCTCGAGCAGTTAATTGCCAACATAAATGACGCTCTTTACAGTTGGATATTGATAATATTACTCGTCGCGGGCGGTCTTTATTTCACCTTCCGCACGAAATTTGTTCAGTTCCGATTGATAAAAGAGCAAATACGCGTTGTTTCCGAAAAACCCGGAACAAAGGGCGGAGTATCATCCTTTCAAGCGCTTATGGTATCTACCGCGTCGCGAGTCGGCACGGGAAACATAGTCGGCGTTTCGACGGCGCTTTGCATTGGCGGCTTCGGCTCGGTCTTTTGGATGTGGCTAATCGCGTTAGTAGGCGGTGCGAGCGCATTTGTCGAAAGCACGCTCGCCCAAATATATAAAAAGCGTTCGGAAAACGAAAGCTACGGCGGACCCGCATATTATATCGAAGCGGCTACAAAGAACCGTGTATTGGCAATCATCTTTGCTGCTCTACTTATTTTCACTTACGGCGTCGGCTTTAATATGCTCGCGTCATACAATCTCCAATCGACCTTTTCCGCTTATGAATTTTACAACGCGGAAACGAGTCCTTGGATCATCGGTATAATTCTCGCCGCCATCGTTTGTTTTTGTCTTTTCGGCGGGGGAAAACGTATCATCAAGGCGACCTCTTTATTAGTGCCCATAATGGGTATCGCTTATATCCTCGTCGCGCTTGTAATAACGTTAATCAACATCACGTCGCTCCCCTCAATAATTTCGAGAATTTTCAGCGAAGCATTCGATATCAAGGCAATTTTCGGCGGATTCGGCGGAAGCTGCGTTATGTACGGTATCAAGCGCGGACTCTTCAGCAACGAGGCAGGCGTAGGCTCGGCTCCCAACGCTTCGGCTTCTGCGGATGTAAGCCATCCCGCCAAACAAGGCTTAGTTCAGGTACTATCGGTATTTATTGACACCCTCTTGGTTTGCTCGGCGACCGCTTTTATGTGTATGAGCTCGGGTATCGAGCCCACGGAAGCGCTCTCGGGTGCGCCTTACGTACAAGAAGCCATAAGAAGTTCACTCGGAGATATCGGCCCCATATTCATAACAGTTGCTATGATTCTTTTCGCGTTTACAACCCTGTTAGGCAACCTATTTTACGTCGATAAGAGTATTAAATATCTTCTCGGAAGGGTTCCGGGCAAGTTATTTATGTCTATCTATTACGTTATTGCGTCGCTGATTATTCTTCTCGGCTCCGGCTTAAACGCTGACCTTTTGTGGAACATAGCGGATATCGCCATGGGCGGTATGACCTTAATAAATATGCCGATTATTATATACCTCGGAAAATATGCCTTTAAAGCGCTCGATGATTACGTAAATCAGCGCAAAGAAGGAAAAGAGCCGGTTTTCCGCGCGAAAAATATCAACTTGCCTCACGAAACCGATTATTGGAAATAAACGAAAAGCAGTCATCAAAACGATGACTGCTTTTTTGATCGTAAATACAGATTTGGAAATAAAATAATCATTCAGCGCCAACTAATCAACAAGGCATTAAAAACAAAAACACAAATCGTTTCATAAAATGTACCTCGAAAATCTCATTTTATTTATTGTATCATAACACATATTTTTAGTCAACGATCAAAAAGTTATATCAGCGGGAACAAAAACGAAAACCGATTTTTGCTTATGGCGCGTATCTTGACTTTTAGCGCCGTTTATGATAATATCAATATGAATATTGTCAAATAACCAACGTTCGCTATATGCGACGTAATGAGAGGATATAATATGAACATTTACGAAGAATTACAAGCCAGAGGCTTGATTGCTCAGGTTACCGACGAGGAGCAGATACGCGAGCTTGTCAACAACGGCAAAGCGCGTTTTTATATCGGATTTGACTGTACCGCAGACAGCCTTACGGCAGGTCATTTTATGGCGCTTACCCTTATGAAGCGTCTTCAGATGGCAGGTAACCAGCCTATCGCTCTTATCGGCGGCGGCACCACTATGATCGGTGACCCCTCGGGAAGAACCGATATGAGAAAGATGCTCACCAAGGAAGACATCGACCACAATGCCGATTGCTTCAGAAAGCAGATGGAACGCTTTATCGAGTTCGGCGAAGGCAAGGCGATGATGATAAACAACGCCGATTGGCTTTTGAACCTCAACTACGTTGAAATGCTTCGCGACGTTGGCGCTTGCTTCTCGGTAAACAATATGCTTCGCGCTGAGTGCTACAAGCAACGTATGGAAAAGGGACTTTCCTTCCTTGAATTCAACTATATGATAATGCAGTCTTACGACTTCTATTATCTCTTCAAAAATTACGATTGCAACCTTCAGTTCGGCGGTGACGATCAGTGGTCGAATATGCTCGGCGGTACCGAGCTTATCCGTCGTAAGCTTGGCAAGGATGCTAACGCGATGACCATTACCCTTCTTACCGACTCGCAGGGCAAGAAGATGGGCAAGACCGCGGGTAACGCGGTATGGTTGGATCCCAACAAGACATCTCCTTTTGAATTCTATCAGTACTGGCGCAACGTTGACGATGCGGACGTTATGAAGTGTATCCGTATGCTTACCTTTATACCGATTGAAGAAATCGAAGAAATGGATAAGTGGGACGGTTCGAGAATCAACGAAAAGAAAGCGATTCTCGCGTACAGCCTTACCGAGCTTGTTCACGGCACTGAGGAAGCAAAGAAAGCGGAAGCTACCTCTATTGCACTCTTCAGCGGCGAAGGCGACGATGCAAATATGCCTTCTACCACCGTTGATTCAGCACTTCTTACTGACGGCAGCATCAGCGTTATCGATCTTCTCGTTTTGGGCGAGCTTGCAAAGAGCAAGGGCGAAGCGCGTCGCTTGATCGAGCAGGGCGGTATCAGCGTCAACGGCGAAAAGGTCACCGCAGTTTCGCAGACCGTAAGCGCTGACGACCTCGCAAACGGCGTCAAGCTCAAAAAGGGCAAGAAGATTTTCCATAAGTTTACTGTATAAATTAAAATACTCTCCTAAGCCCATCGGCAAAGGAGAGTATTTTTTATTTCAACAGTTTCAGTTCTTTCATTTCCTTAGATAATTTTCTTCTTACATCCCATTGCCAGAAAAATTCGCCCAAGAACAAAACACGTTCTATTCCCCTTCGTCTAACACTCTCGGTTATAAGTCTTTTGAAAGAATAAATTGTCTTGCTCGCAATAATTATCTCTTTTTGAAGGTCAGCAGGAGATATATGTTCAGGATAATGAACAACGTTTCCGTTATATTTGCTCCAATCGGTATGTATCAGCTTGTCCTTATGGGTTTCGTATGCTTTTGTACCAGGAATAAAATACATAGATTGTATAAGCACACCGGTAATATCGTATTTTACAACAAACTCGGCTATCTTTTTTCCTACTCCCTTTTTATGATTGTCCGCACCTACAATAAACAAACCTCTTACAGAAAGTCCGTGAGCCTTTATATTCTCAACCGAGCGCACAATATCGTCATAGGTACAATTTTTGTCGTTTGATTCAAACGCCTCGTCCTCTAAAAACTCAATTCCCATCGCAAGTTGTACAAAACCTGCTTTTTTCAGTAATTCAAGCATTTCGTCATCAAATCCAACCTCATAACGCGCTTGAATGACAAAATTATATTTTATATTCGATGCGATAATAGCTTCAAGAACGCTTACCGCCCATTTTCTATCAGCAAAGAAATTGTCGTCTGTTATCCAAAGCATATTCGCAATACGCTTTTTCCCATCATGATGAAAACGAATAGCATCTTTGATATCGTCGACGATATTTCCGGGACTTCTCTTACGCACGCAACGTCCGAAAGCAGCAACAAGTGCGCAATAGGCGCAATTATGCGGACAACCGCGTGAAGCATGGACCTGAGGCCATATAGTGCTATGACCAGCCATTTTCTTATAATTATACACCAAATCACGTGCAGGAATCACGTCTATATCCTTCGGTGGTTCGGCTCGTCCCGTGAAAACGAGTTCGCCGTCCTTGCGGTATGCGATTCCAGGGAAATCAATTTCGGTATTATCGCGAATGGAATTATTCAATTTAACGATAATCTCATCGCCCTCTCCAACGATCACATAATCGCAATAGTTACTTGCTTCCTCATAACACAATGTCGCGTGAAGTCCGCCTATTACGACAACTGCCTTTGAATTTTTACGGATATACTCCGCCAATTCATATCCGCGATTAGCATTAAACGTAAAGATTCCGATAAAAACAATATCCGCATCAAGCACATCTTCCCATTTAATATATGATATCGACTCACTATATATCAGAATGTCCGACTCTGTTTTTTTCAGTATTGCCGCGAGTGTCATAAGTCCGTGCGAAGGAGTTCGTATATATTTATCATAAACAAAATAATTGTATAGTGATTTTCTATATGGCTCATTTGCCGGCTCAATAAATCTTATTTTCATAACTGCCTCACTTATATAATCTCCAATTCATTAACCGACGGGAATTCGGGATAGGTATCCTCTAAATTATCCGAATACCAATATGCAACAGAGGAGATATCATCCTGCAAGGGCAGGTATCGGTTACCGCTTCTCCATCCGAGCGCCTGAATAGTTACTCTTAAATCCTTTTCGAAGTAAATCGGGTCGGTTATATGCCAACGATAGAGGTTGAAATACTTTTGAGATCGGTACAAATCATCGGTCGTGCTTACCTTATGCATACCCGAATAGGGAGTACAGAACTCGGTATATTTACCGTTAACGTCGAAGTTATACGCACCGCAGAAATAGTCCTCGGTACCTGTACCGCAAATCGAAGGATAGTCGGTATCGCCGTCGATATAAAACTTAATTTCGCCTTCGCCCCACCAGCCGTTACTCTTTACACCCCAATTCATATAGGTGCCGACGTAATGACCCTTGCCCTTGATATTATCCAAAATAACGTAGGGTTGCATATAAGGAAGCGGATTTACACGGCGGAATTGTGCGTGGAAATAAAGAGTGTCATCGCTTAATTCCTTTTCCTCGCAATCGATCTGATAATAAATATTACATTCACCGCCGAGGTTTTCGATTTCTATACGAAAGCTCTTAAAGAAAGGCATCTCGAAATAGCAATTAAGGCCCTTTGCGGGGTTTATACACATAGCGAGGCTAGACAGTTGACGAAACTCCTTATAATCGGCATTACAGAAAAAGTCCGACAAAGGTGCTTCAACGTTGGGTGTCGCCTGTCCATCGAAATAAATTCTCAAAATAAGCTGACGGCTTGCGTAAGCGCAATCGGTCATCCATATATGCTTGATAGCGCCTTGACCCTTATAGTCCGCCAAAACGACGGTAGAATGAGCTTCCACCTTCAAGTAAGGGTTTACCTTCCAACCAACACCAAGCTCGCGAGAAGCTTCGGAGGCGCTTCCTGTGATCGCTCTTCCGCCACCACCCTTTTCGCCGGTCAAATTCTCGGGACATATAGAAAAGGTTCTTATATTCTTTTTTGTTGTAAGGTTAGAAAGCATATTTTACTCTCCCATTTATTATGTATTCAAGCATTATATCCAGCGTTTTTTCTCAGCAATTCGTTCTCCGTCAAACAATATATAACTGAAGCTGTCCTTATCGTATCCCGCTTCTATGGTATGGCTGTCTATAACCGCGCTAAGGTTGTGTTCAAACTCGATAACACCTTTTATTTCGTCGTAAACAATTCCATTTACGACAAGCTCGTTAACGTTTTTCACCCGTCGGTAGCAAATATTGTATTTGCTTATCTCGGCTTCTAATAAAATCTTACATTTGTTCAAATGCTTCGCGCGTCTGATTGCCTTATCGCCTTTCCCTTCTAAACGGTTCTTTTTCTTTTTCGCGTTACGGTCCGCCGCTTTACGTTGGTTGAGTGCAAACAGAATCGCGTAAATCAAGCCGAAAACTCCGGCAACGCAAACGAAACCTCCGAGAATGATATATCCGTTATCATACGAGTCAATCTCTGCTTGTGATGTTTCAAAATTCATCAGTTCTGCTGTTTCGGTTTTTATTTCCACAACATAATCATTATTGGGATTGACCAGAATAAAAAGTTTTGTTCCTTTTTCAAGAGACTTCATCATATTCTGAAAATCTATTGTTTCGGTATGAGGATAAACGTTATAAGCCGAACCATCGGTGAAATAGATAGTTCGATAATTATCGCCCCAAATCTCATATTCCTCAAAACATCCGGAATAAGAAAGAGCTTCGGAACGCGGTATAGGCTTGTTTTCATTTTGAGATACTATGAAAAAAATACCGAAAACAACAGCAACAACAGATACTATCAACATCCCTGTTTTTGATTCAAAAATCGCATCACCGATAGATCTCCGCATTTGTTTTTTCTCCATATCCGAATGACCTCTTATTGTTCTATTCATTATATCACAATGCACGGATTTAGTCAACGCTGCAAAAAACGGCGAGCCTCATTCGCGAAGCTCACCGTTTTTAATTATTAGATATTATTATTCGCCGTCGGTTTCGTCATCCTCGGATGAATCGTCATCGTCCTCTTCGGTTTTACCGAAGTTAGGCATTTCGTAGGTAGTAATCATCGCAGGCTGATTATTTCCTAACGGAACCTGATTACGAGGAGTATTCGCATCGGGAGCGGCATGACCGTTAAGGTCGATATAAGGCTCGTACTCGCCGAAATTATACGCGCACAAGTATGCAGTTACTACGTCGCCGTCAGTGGTAGGAATGACCATTTCGAAGTCTTCTACGGCAGTATCGAATATACCCGAGCCCATCAATACAGGAGGGGTATTTCCGGTAAATTCAACCGTACTCAACTGCGTACAGCCGACAAACGCGGTGCTGTCAATAACCATAAGCGACTCGGGGAATACGATTTGCGTAAGCTTCGCAGCGTTAGCAAATGCATTCGCGGAAATTCCGACGGTGTAAGCATAATCTGCGCCCGTCATATCGAAGTTACCGCTTCTTCCCACGGGATATTTCACGAGCATCTTCGAATCCTTGGAATAAAGAACTCCGTTAACAGACGTGAAATACATATTATTAGAAGATACGTATATGTTTTCCAATGCAATACATTCGCTGAGCGCCGTTCCCTCCATCAAAGCAATCGTAGAAGAAAGCGTCAAACTCTTCAAAGTAGCAGCCAACGAAGAGAACGCGTCGGTATTGATAGAATAAATGGAAATATCGCCAAGCTCGGAGGCATATACGGTAGCAGGCAACATCAACGACGTGATAGTCTGACCGGGAACGAAATCTATCAAAGCATATCTTCCGTTATTATCCGACAAAATATAGGTGTTGCCGTTATTTGTAGCCGAAATATCAAAAGATACTACCGACTTACCGCTCCAAATAGAGGGCCAAGCCGCAAGAGAACGGTAAGGAACGTATATCTTACACGGTGCCGACGCGTCGAGCGAGATCTCAGCGGGCAGGCTATCGCCGTTTCCGATCAAGCGGTTAACTGTAATCTTTTCAAGATTTTTATCCGCATTGAAGGTATCCTTATGCAAGCTCTTGATATTCTCGAAATAGACAGATTTTAAATTAGTACATCCTGCAAACACGTACGAGCCTTCGATCGTTTCGAGCTTAGGAACGCTAACGATTTCCAAGCTTGCACAGTTTCTGAACGCATCGTTGCCGACCGAGATAAGCTTCGGAGCGTTAAGCGCCTGAATACCCGAACCGTTAAATGCACCGGATCCAATCGTAGCAACCTGATTCATAACAATCGACTTAAGACCGGCAGTGCCGTAGAACGCATTGTTACCTATAACCTTAATATTGTCGCCTAATACCAATCTTGCATCCTCGAACGACTGCATTCTGAACGCATTGGTGTAAATTTCGGTGATAGGCTTACCGTTATATTCGTTAGGAACAACCATGTCTCCGGAAAATTCAAGGTTCGACGTAACGATCGTATATCCGTCGCCGTTTTCGAGAAGCACGTAATCGCCGACAACAAATCCGTTAATGGCTTTATCACCGATCTTCACGCCTCGAGGATAAACCTGAGAAGCATTAACAATATTTCTTCCCTGATAAAGCGATATTAATTCTTCAGGGACGAAGAGTTTTATGCGCGTTTTGTCTATGAATTCGAAAGGCTGAGAACCAATCGTAACACTTGCATCGTTACTGCCTAAATATATTTCAGACAAAGCCGAACAATATCGGAAAATACCAGAACCCGAAACCATTGAAACCTTGGGCATATCTACACTGATCAAAGCGGTACATGATGAGAAAGTAGCATTGGTTCCGCTTCCCTCCATCACTGTTACTTCAGGCATTATTACATAAACTAACGACTTACAATTAGAAAATGCCCAACTGTTAACCGAAACAGTGCCGCCTGTATTAATGCTTAAAATTCCGGAATTCTCAAATGCTCTACCTTTAATAGTTTTCATCGAGTTGGGTAGACTTACATTTTGCGACAAATTCGTACAATTCGCAAAAGCCGAGCTGCCGATTTCTTCAAGCGAATTTCCGAACTCAACTGCAACTAATCCACTCAGCTGATAGAACGCGCCATTGCCGATCGAACGAACATTATTACCGAGCTTAAGTGTCACGTTGGTAAAGCTTTGATTTCTGAAAGCATTTGCATATATATCTGTAATTTCTTTTCCGTTATAAACTTCGGGGATAACTAAACTGTCAGTATAATCTACATTAGACGTTACTAACGTATAGGTATTATCTCCGTTGTTAAAAACGATATAAGTTCCTATATTGAATCCGTTGAGAAGTTCTTCTCCCATTTTTTCGCCGGCGGGATATATTCTTACAGCCTCAATATTACCGGGACGCTTGTTTTGGAAAAATCCAACATATTCTTTCGGAACATACATTTTTATCTTGGTTGTATCACTTCCGGCGAAGGACTCGCTTCCGAAAGAAAGCTCATCGTTATTTGCAGACAAATAAATTTCTCGCAAAGACGGGCAATCAGCAAACATTCTATCTCCGCTTGCCTTAATAAACTCAGGCATATTTACAGATACTAACAAACTGTCTTTTTCGAACAAATGATTGCCGCCGCTTTCGCCAACAAATTGAACGTTAGGCAATTCGGCATAAACCATATCCTTACATTCCGCAAAAGCGTATCCGTCAACCGAGACCGTTCCTCCGGTGTTTACCGAGGATATCCTGGTTCTTCTAAACGCCGACGCGCCTATCTTTTGCATAGTGTTAGGCAAAACAACGTCTTGAGTCAATGCTGCGCAATTCTCAAACGCACTCGACCCGATTGTTTCAAGAGTCTCACCGAACGAAATCTTCTCTAATGCAGAAGCTCCCGAGAATGCAGAATCGCCTACATTCTTAAGCTTATTAAGGTCAACCTCCTTAATAGCCTTGTTGTCGGAGAAATTACCCGCGCCCAAATTCACGACAGAATCGGCAAATTTCACCGAAGAACCGGTATAATTATGCCTATATGCGTTGTCATATACGCTTGTAATTTTCAAAAGCGTACCGTCGAGAGATATATTTTCACCGATGATGGGCTCATCGCCACTGATATAGTAAGTGATTTCCCATTCGTCGTCCTTAATATTTCGTATAAAATGCTGTTTCGTTTCATCCAACACAGAAACGGGATATATTTTATTACTGTAATTAGAATAAACAGATTTATAAGAGCTTATATATGCTTCTTCAACAAATACCGCTTTGACATTTGCCATTCCGTTCGACGCCTGCGCCACAGGAACCGAAGCCGCAAAATGTACATATTTACCGTTATTAAACCAATTCGAACCAAAAGCGGTAACGTTCGAAGGAACGGTTATGATGCTTGCAACCGTAGAATTTCTAAAAGCATCGTCGCCTATCTCAACCAAATTTTGAGGAAGAACCAAACTCTCATATTTAGAAACACCGCTAAATGTGCCTGAAGGCAGTTTATGATACGTATCAGAGCTTGCGTCGTACACGTTCGCTCTTTGCATATCCAAATGCTTCAATGCAAGCATTTCATTGCTGTTCATAAATTGGATATCCGATTTAGTAAGCGCCTTGCTGCCTACCGAGATAATTTCCAACTGAACGATTTCGTTGACGGAGGTTTCCGAAGAACCGTTCAGATATCCCTCGAGGATAGAACGTATGGTAGTGGTCTGACTGTCTACATCCTGATAATATATTCTCAAACGGCTATCGTCGCCTTCGTCGATCTGTTCTACCAAAAGATCCTTTTTCTCGACCTCTACGTCGGAATTCGTAAATACGCAATCACCCTCGACCTCGGTGACGCTTCCCGAAAAGCTTTGAATAATTCTCGTGTTACCGAAGCATGTTCCGGATTCATCCTCGTAGAACTTTTCGGACCACTCGGGGAGCTTAATGGGATTATTAATGTCGTTATTGTTTAAAATGTATATTTGAGGACTGTTGTTTTTTGCCAATAACTCCATATTGGAAAGATTGATCTCGCCGATCTCGCCGTTATTGACAATTTCGATATTGTTGGCCTTGACGACCGACTGGAATATTCCTATCGTAGTACCGAAGGAAACAGTCGCTCTGGTATTGGACTCTAATTGAATCGTTTTACGGGAATTCTTAAGATCGACTATTCTTACCTCGTTGAAGCTCACACCCGAAGAGCCAAAGGAGTTAGTAGCATCGATAATAATTTTATTTTCGACAACGATATCACCGTTAGACGAGTTTGCACCGATTAACGATACCTCACTGAGCGGTGCCTTGATCTGGAAATTACCACCGATGCCCTCTTTGGTAGATTGAACGACAATCTTACCCAAGCCGCCGGCATCGAGTCTCAAGCTGTTGCCTAAAACGTAATCATACATTAGATTACCGTTTACAGTCAAGGTGAAATTATTGGTTTCGAGATTAACGGGCTTGTTAAAGACCAAATCACCGTAATAAATTATATCGGAGCTAAGCTTAATAATATCACCGGGATAAGCCTCTACCTTGGCGCGGTCTATATCCTCTCTTGTAGAGCAGTAATAAGTATGTCCTCTCTCCTCGGTATCCTCGAAATCACCGCCGATCTGTGTAGCGAAAATATTAAAATAGATTTTAATACCGCCGCCGGTATATTCCTCGTTCTTTTCGACCAAGGTATAGTCAATTCGGTAAACGTCGTATCCGTCCTCTTCTTGGATAGTACCGTTTACGGCGTTCTTATCAATGGTCACGATTTCGTTATTAATTTTTTCGGGAACAGGGCAATCGGACACATCCATAAAAGCAGATTGGTCGACGTCAAACTCAGCAGTATCCGTCACTCTCGACACGGTATATTTATAACCACCGAGATACGCAATGCTCTTTTCATTCAAACCGTCAATGCCGAAAGCGATACGGTATTGAATGCCGATGGTACCGGTGCTTTTAACAACTATGTATGCCGTACCGGTAGTGCCCTTTTGGGCGTTTTTAATCGTAATAAGAGGCGAATTCGTATACGCTGTTTCATCCTTATCATTAGAGGACACGGGACCGAGCAAGCGGTTACCCTCCGAATCATACACGTATGCATCAAAGCCTATATTACCCGTTTCAAACTGAATACCCAGCAAACGCTGATTATCAATATACCACGCCAAAGTAGCAGAAACGATAAGAATCAGCACAAGCGCAGAAACAAGAACAGTTCTAAGCCATACATTATGCTTTAAGCTCTTAAATATATCCTTTCCTGCATTTAATATCCTATTCACTTAAATGCTCCTCCTTATCTTCCTTAAAGGCTTTAACTATAACAGTCAACTCATTGACTATGAGTATTATAAGCGGTATTACTACAATGAAAATAAATCCAAACTTACTATTAATAAGAGAAAACAATATACCTGCAAAGGGAATCGTAACTACGTATCTGGACAATATCTGAGACGCACTTACAGGCGGGTCGGGAATATCATTGGCTACACCTTGAGTAGTAAATACGCCGTCTTTTATATCTACAATTTTATGAGTAATAATCTTACCCTGCAAAGAGCCCGATTCACCGGAATAGGTAATTATATCGCCAACCTGCAATTCTTCAGGCTCCACCGATTCACAAAGTATCAATTCACCCGCCATGATCTCCGGTTCCATACTTTCGGTCAACACATAATAAAACGAATATCCGAAAATATCGGGAGTTTCGCCCAAAAAGCGCAACGATACAACGAACAAAGAGAAACAAATAATCAAGGCGAAAATACAGCCGGATAACACTTTTAAGATTTTGGGAATCAGCTTTGTCATTTTATCTCCAAAATTATATGGTCAAGAAGTTGATTGTACCGATAGAGAAGGTCATATCTTCCAAGTTCTCACTTCCCGAAGCCGAGAATAATACGTAAAAGTAAATAGACACAGGTTGTCCATCATTATTGGGCGGAATCTCTACGCTATCAACAAGAACAAAAGCA
>JAZRLT010000186.1:0-2057 GCA_045646995.1 Eubacteriales bacterium
CCGCTTGGCCCTCCGACTTGCCGTCGTTTGCGAATATCGGTGCTTTACCGCTCGAGAATGAAACTATCTTCGTGCCGGTAGGAACCAGGTAGGAGAGCATCGTTACCACCGCGTCGAGATATCCGCCGGGATTCGAGCGAAGGTCGAATATAACGCCCTCTGCTTTCGCCTCCTCGATAGCGTTTACAGCTTCGATGAACTGCTCCGCGGTGTTGGACTTAAAGCCCGTTATCCGGATATATCCTATTCTGTCGTCAACCATTTTATAACTGACGGTGGTTTCGGTTATTTTCGCACGGGTCATAGTAAAATCTATGGTTCGCTCGCCTCGCTTGACCGTAACGGTAACCTCCGTGCCGATCTCGCCTTTAACTCTGTTTACGAGCTCAACCGTTCCTATATCCTCGATTTTTGCTCCGTCAACGGCGATGATATAATCATCCGCCATAATTCCCGCTGCTTCAGCGGGGGAGCCGATTTCAACGCCTTGAACGAGGATGGTTCCCTCAAGCTCGTTGCGGAGCACCGAGACGCCTATACCGACGAAGCTTCCGCTCATATCGGTTGAGTAGTCCTCGCTCTCCTCTTTGGTTCGGTAGAAGGAATAAGCATCGCCTATCGCATAGATATAGCAGTCGACTATCGCGTGAGTTATATCATCGCGTGAAGCATCGTTTTTAGTCAGCTCCTCGCGGCAGAACTCGTCGAAGGCGGCTATCGTATCGTTTGCCAGCGTTTGATTATCGGGAATATCGGTGTAGTAGTAATCCTCAAAGCAGGTTTCAATAAGATAAAGAACGTTTCTGTCAAAATCCGGCAGCTTACCGCTTTCGGTTATAATATGCGTGACGGAGGTTTCGGGGATGCGAATTATACCCGGGAAATCAAGGCAGGACACAAGGGAGAGAAGAGTGCCGATGCAGAGCATCAAAGCAACCGCCGCCCGTGCGATGCGCTTATTTAAAAAACATTTTTTCATCGTTTTACCTTGCTCGTTATTTCGTGTGAAGAGGCCGACCTTTTCGGTCAGCCCCCGCGGTTTCTCTATATTAATAAAGGCAGACGCCGATATTGCAATGTTCGAAACCTATGTAGAAAACAATACATTTTAGCTTACTTTAAGTGAAAAGATTGCCGAAACGCGCGATTAGAACTTGGTGGGCTTGCTGGTGAGATACTTCTTAACCATAAGCGCTACCTTAAAGGTTACCGCGTGGTCGAACTCGCGAAGGTCGAGTCCCGTAAGCTTTCTGATTTTTTCAAGTCTGTATACAAGAGTATTTCTGTGAACGAAGAGCTTTCTTGAGGTTTCGGAAACGTTAAGGTTGTTCTCGAAGAAGCTCTGAACGGTCATAAGAGTTTCCTTGTCAAGAGATTCGAGCGAGCCCTTCTTGAATACTTCTTGAAGGAATATTTCGCAAAGAGTGGTGGGAAGCTGATATATAAGTCTGCCGATGCCGAGGTTCTCGTAAGACATTATAGGCTGTTCAATATCGAATACCTTGCCGACCTCGAGAGAAATTCTTGCTTCCTTATAAGCTCTTGCCAGATCCTTAAGATTTTCAACGATTGAGGAGATACCGATAAGCACCTTAGCGCCGTGCTCGTCGTGTACGGTCTTGAGAAGAGTTTTAGCGAACGCCTCGAGATCCTCGTTTCCTTCGTTTCTCTCCATCTCCTTAACGATAACTATATCCTGCTCGCTGATGCTGATAACGTAATCCTTGTTGCTCTCATCGAATATGCCCTGAACGATCTCGTAGGGAGGAACGTCGGTTGCGCCGTGGAATTTAACGACCAATACTGCTCGGCATTCGTCATTGCTGAAATGAAGCTCGTTTGATTTTACGTAAATATCGCTCGGAAGGATGTTGTCAAGGATTATGTTCTTAATGAACGAACCCTTATCGTACTTTTCATCGTAAAGACTCTTGATGTTTCCAAGCGTTACCGCGAGGAGCTGAGTAGTTTTGTCTGCTTCGGTGTCAGTTCCTTCGGCAAAGGCTATGCAGTCGTTCTTGCCCGATGAAGTAATGAAGCGGTAGGAATATCCTTCG
>JAZRLT010000187.1:0-5331 GCA_045646995.1 Eubacteriales bacterium
TTTTATTATATCTCCTCCTTAATTCACCGAAATCACAATAATCTTTTACAATTACGGCTGTACTTTTTCTTGTATTTTTCAAAACTGTGTGATAATATATAGTATATATGGAAAAAATAGGGAGGATGCGGATGTTTAAAAGTATATTCAGTAAATATCTTTTTACGTTCACGGTAATACTTGTTTGCTGTATTCTGGCAATTCTTCTTGCCGTTTCGTCCCGACTTTCCAACGAGGCTTACGCCGTCAAGCGCGAAACAATGAGCGTTTCTGCGGGAAGCACGGCGATGATTGCCGAAAATTATATAAGAGAAAACGGATATAACAGCATCTATGAGGTTTTTTCCGACGGCGGCGAGCTCGACGAGCTTTTTGACTTTTACTCCGCTTCCTCGAGCGCCGAAATATATCTCTTTGACGACAACGGTCTGCTCGTCGGCTGCTCCGATGAATCGTACGCGAACGGCGAATATCGCTTGAGCAGTAATGCTGTCAAGGTTATGCTTTCTATGCGTAAGAATTTCTCGGTAAGCACCGTCGAAGGATTTTTTTCTACCAACCGTCTTAATGAATACTACGTTACGCGAGTAGGGAATAGATCGGTTATAGTTCTTGCGAGCATCGAAAACTACGGTAACGTCGTTTTCACTACCGAAATATTTATCGCGACTACTACGGTTGCTCTTTGGGTGTTCCTTGCGGCTATGATATCGCTTTACGTTATCTCGCGTAAAACGACCCAACCTTTAAGTCAGATCGTAACAGCCGCAAAAAGCTATGCCAAGGGACGCTTTGACCAACGAATCGAGGTTGTCGGACAGGACGAGGTTGCCGAGCTTGCCGAAGCCATAAACGATATGGCGGCGTCGCTGAAGCGTATCGACGAAGAGCGTAACTCTTTCCTTGGTAACGTTTCCCACGATCTCCGTACCCCGATGACGACGATTGCCGGATTTGTCGAGGGAATAATGGACGGAACCATACCGCCCGAAAAGCATGAATATTACCTTAATATAATTTCTCAGGAGGTACGAAGGCTCTCCCGCCTTGTCAATACACTCCTCGAGGTGTCCCGTATGGAAAGCGGAGCCGACCTTAGATTCTCCGACTTTAACCTTTCGGAAACTGCGAGAATGGTTCTTATCTCGCTCGAGTCTAAGATAAGCCGTAAGAATATTGATATTGAGTTCGACAGCGGCGAATCCGACGTCTATGTTAATGCCGATCCCGATTCGATACACCGAGTTATATTTAACCTTATGGATAACGCCGTTAAATTCACTCCCGACGGTGGCAAAATCAGTATAACTCTTCGTATGACCGCGGACGGAAAGAAAAAACGCAAGGCGCTGTTTAAAATACGTAATACGGGCGAAGGGATCACGCGTGATGAACTGCCTCACGTGTTTGATAGATTTTATAAGACTGACCGCTCGCGCGGACTCGATAAAAGCGGTACGGGATTGGGCTTGTATATTGCCAAAACATCGATCACTAACCACGGCGAGGAAATAACGGTTGATTCCGTTGAAGGCGAATACACGGAATTTGAGTTTACTCTTCCGCCTGCTGTTATAGAAGTTCTCCCGAGAAGAAATAACGATTAAACATTGTTTAAGTAAAACGTGTTATTATGTAGAAAATAAAAAGGAGCATACAAATGTCGGAATTCAATAACGGAAATAATTTTAATAATCAGCCTCCATTCGGCGGAAACGGATCCCAACCCTATAATTGGAATGGCTCCGACAACAAAAACAACGGAAATAATAACGGTGCTAAGGCTCTCGTAATTATCGCTATCGTGGTTACGATCATTGCCGCGATAATCATTACTGCCCTTGTTGCCGAGAGATTTCCCGATCTTATTTCGCTTCCCGAAACCTCGTCTCAGTCTGAATCGAGCGACGAATCCTCTAACTCGGATATCTCTGCCGAGATATCTAACGTGGCCGACGATGACGATACCAGCTATTACGTTCCCGAATTCAAGCCGTCCGATGATGCGGGTAAGGATAATTCGAACGAGCTTACCGAAATTTACGCCTCTTGCTCGCCCTCCTGTTGTACTATCGACGTTAAATATCAGGGCAAGCCTTATTCGATAGGAAGCGGTTTCGTTATTGATGCCGAACACGGCTATATCGCTACTAACCACCACGTTATCGAGGGCGGAACCTCCTTCTCGGTTATTTTCTATGACGGCAAGGAATATTCTGCCAAGGTCGTAAACAGCGACCCTGTTACCGATCTTGCCGTTCTCAAGATCGAGGCTGAAGGTCTTGTTCAGGTGAAGATCGGTAACTCGGATAATATTCGCGTAGGCGAAGACGTTATAGCAATCGGTACACCTTACGATAAGGGCCTTGCGGGCACAATGACCCGCGGTGTTGTTAGTGGTGTTGCTCGTAATATAGATATTACCAACGATGCGGGTAAGGTTGTTAAGACTATGACTCTTATCCAGACCGACTGCTCGATAAATCCCGGTAACAGCGGCGGCCCGCTTATAGATATGTCAGGTAACGTTATCGGTATAACCTCGCTTAAGCTTGTTGATGAACAATACGAGGGTATCGGATTTGCTATTCCTATCTCTAACGCTGTTGAAATATTCAAAAAACTTATTTCGGGCGAGGAAATCGTAAACAGCGGCTTTGCTTCTGCGTCGGCGCGTATCGGTATAACCGCCTATGAGCTCGAATACGGACTTCAGTATTACCGCTTGTATCCTCGTTGTGAATATCCAAAGGGTGTTCTCGTCGGCGAGATTGAATACGATTCCTCGGCGTATATTGCGGGTCTTTCTACTTGCGATATAATCACCGACTTTAACGGAGATAAGATAGAAAAGCTTGAGGATCTTAATAATGCGCTTGATAAGTATAAGGCGGGTGATAAGGTTCAGATTACCGTGTTCCGATTCACCGACCGAGCGCTTACCAAGGGTGAATATTTCACTATCGAATTCCGCCTTGATGCGGCTAAATAAAAATGTAAAAGGAGCTGGATTCAGCTCCTTTTGTTTATTTTATCTTAATATACGCTCCGTAACTGTATCCTTGGATTCCGTTGTAATTCACTAAGTACCACTCGCCGTTTTGTCCTTTTATTTCGACGGTTGCACCGTTAGGTATCTGTCCAACGACTCTTGCTTTGAGATCGGGTGTTTCACGTACGTTAAGACGTCCGCCCTCGGTAATAACGGTTCCTCTTTGAGTGGGCGTCGGGTCTACTAAGGTTATTCCGAAGTAATCGGCTACCGAGAGAGCGAGATTTTCGGCGATTGCTTGGAGATTGCTCTTTATCCATTCGGCATCGCTCGGGTTGTCGTGGTAGGCAAGCTCGACCAATACGCTCGGTGCTCGTGTGTTGTTGAGCTCGTAAAGATTTGTGGTAGAAAGCGCGCGTACTCTGTCGGGCTGTGGATATATCTGCTTTAGATTTTTGACGATGATGTCCGCGAACCGTTTTCCGTTTACGCTTGTAGGGTAGTAATAAATATCACTTCCGGTTTGCCGTCCGTAATTCGCACTGCCCGATGCGTTCGAATGAAGCGCAAGGTGAAGAGCGTAATCACCGGCGTTTGAAAGTCGTACCGAGTCGCCGACTGTGCCCTCGGGATTGTTGCGCGTGAACGTTATTCCGCTTGCCGTGAGGTAGGGTTCCATATAATCGGCGATAAGGTTCATATAGTATTCTTCACTTCCGCTTCCGTCGTAATATATGTTGTATTCCTGCGTTGACGGACTTAAAAATAACATAGGCATAGCTGTCTCCTCCTTCTACGATAATATATTCCGAAACGGTGAAAAAAGTTAATAAAACCTATTGACAAAACGGTTTTTATATGGTAATATTTATGGGCACAAAGAAGTAGAGCCTTGCTCTCACCCTGCGGCATTAAGCCACGCTCGGTCAATAATCGTCGGTCGGAATAAATATTTCGGTCGCTCTTTGACTGTGCAAAGCGGGTTTTCTGCTTTGCTTTTCTTTTTTGTAAATCTTGTTAATATTTTGGAGGTGTCTGTCATCGCCGCTAAGAATTCTTCCTTGATTAATGAGGAAATCAGAGCAAATGAAGTCCGCGTTATCGGTGCGGACGGTACCCAGCTCGGCGTAATGAAGCTTTCCGAGGCTCTCAACCTTTCTAACGAGGCTGAGCTTGACCTTGTTGAAATCGCTCCCGATTCCGTACCGCCTGTTTGTAAGATAATGGACTACGGCAAGTTCCGTTTCGAAAAAGAAAAGCGCGAAAAGGAACAACGCAAAAAACGTCAGATAATCGAGCTTAAGGAGATACAGCTTAAGTGCCGTATCGACACTCACGATTTCAACACCAAGCTTAACCATACGCTCAAATTTCTCGCACAGGGCAATAAGGTGAAAGTGATCGTAAAATTCTTCGGCAGAGAAATGGCACATACCGAGCTCGGCGCACAGCTTCTCGATAGATTTGCCGAGGGCTGCGGAGAAAACGCGGTCATTGAAAAGAAGCCCGTCCTCGACGGAAGAAATATGACGATGATACTCGCACCGAAAAAGTCAAAATAACCGAAAGGAAATATTAAAAATGGGAAAAATCAAGACACACAAGGCTTCCGCAAAGCGTTTCTCTGTTACGGGAAGCGGTAAAATCAAAATGAATCATCCCGGCAAACGTCATAAGACCGGTCTTAAACCCAGCAAGACCAAGAGATCTCTTAGAAAAGCTTCTTACGTAAGCACTGCTCGTTACGACGATCTCAAGAGATTGATCCCCTACAAATAATACGGAGGTTTTGAAAAATGGCTAGAATTAAAGGCGCACTCGCGACCAGAAAAAGAAGAAATAAAATGCTCAAGCTCGCCAAGGGTTACTGGGGCGCAAAGAGCAAACACTTTAAGATGGCTAAGCAGGCTGTTCTTAAGAGCGGCAATTATGCTTTCGCCGGCAGAAAGATGAAGAAGAGAGACTTCCGTTCTCTCTGGATCACCCGTATCTCTGCACAGTGCAAGGTAGAGGGTATTAACTACTCCCGTTTTATGTACGGTCTCAAGAAGAGCGGCATCCAGCTTAACCGTAAGATGCTCAGCGAACTTGCTATCAACGATAAGGCTGCATTTGCACAGCTCGTTGAAACCGCAAAGAACGCTCTTTAATCCAAATAGGAAACTCTATACCTCGCAGGTGTTCTGCTTGCGAGGTCAAAATAAAGGATAATTGAAATCTTTTGTTGACATGTGTCGAATTGTTTGATATAATGTCCGCAATGGAAACGATTTCCTCGGAAACCGATTGCAAGGGAGGGTTACAAAATGGCAGAGGTCAGAGTTAAGGAGAACGAAACT
>JAZRLT010000188.1:0-2679 GCA_045646995.1 Eubacteriales bacterium
CTCGGTATAAACGTAGAGGAAGAGGTTATCTATACCTTCTCGCGCTACGGCGGTGAAATGTATCAGCGTATCTGTAAGGATGCGATGAGCTACGTCGGCGATTACGTTTTCGCTATGCCTTGCTCTATTGAGGCAAGTATGCTCGCTGTTGACGACCTTCTTTACGACCTTAACGACGTTCCCCATATAGACCTTTCCCGCGAGTGGTGGTGCCAAGAGTTCAACGAAAGCGTTACCATAAACGGAAATACCTTCTTCGCGATAAGTGATATCGGCACAGTAAGTAAAGACGCGACCCTCTTTATTGCGTTTAATAAGAAAATGGCGGATTCTTACCAGCTCTCTCAAAAATACGGCTATGAATCGCTCTATGAAATGGTTGACGCCAAAGCGTGGACTCAGGACCGTATGTTTGAAATGGCTCGAACCGTTTATCAGGATAGCAACGGTAACAATATCTGCGATAAGGGCGACGTTAACGGCCTTGCAGGTCAGGACGGCGCGATATATAATCTCCTTACCGCTGCGGGCGAAAAAATCGTCGGTCTTGACGGAGATGGCTATCCCGTTATCACCGTTGACCGCGAACGAGCTGTAACGATAATCGGTAAGGCACAGGAAAATCTTAAAAATCCTAAGAGCGGCTTTATTTCCGCTAACGATTATTTCGGAGAAAGCGGTGTTCCCGTACGCGACGTTATCGTTCCCGAATTTAAGGCTGACAGATGCTTGTTCTTTATGGATGCTATCTTGAATCTCGATCTTATCCGTGATATGGAAAGCGATTTCGGCGTTCTTCCCGTTCCGCTTTACGATAAGAATCAGGAGGGATATAAGTCCCAGATAGGCTGTTGGTCTACTAACTGTATCGTCGTTCCTACCTTCGTTACCGACGAGGATCTCGAGATCGCGGGGTACCTTATCGAGGCACTTTCTGCCGTTTCGAACAAGAAGCTTAACCCCGTTTATTACGAACAGACTCTTCAGTACCAGATCGCACGCGACGACGATTCTATGCGTATGCTCGATATAATTTTTGACAGCCGTACCTGCGAGCTTGCAGAAGTGTATAACCTTGAAATCTATAATACCGTCTGCGGTATGCTAAAAAAACCCCAAGGCACCTTCGTTTCGGAATTCCAAAGCGTAAAAGAGCTTACCGAAACCGCGCTTGACGAAATTATCGGCGAATATAAGAGCCATAATTAAATGTGTAAAGTATAACAAAAAGGAAAAACGGAGCGTTTCGCTCCGTTTTTTGTCTTAACCAATCATATAATCTCAGCCAATTTCACAGCGCCGTTAACGATGAATTCTATGTTGTCTTCTTCGTATACCGTGTCGCGCTTTGTGTGTATACGGTCCATATAAAGCGTTCCGCCCTTACTTTTCTTTAACGCGGCAACGCCGACACCTTGCGGAAACATCATTTGGTCAGAGGGATAAATAACGCCCTTCGATGCAATTTCAACATCGAAAATGCCGTTCGGGATAAACGACTGTTCAAGAAGCGGGATATGATGAACCGCCTTTTTGCGTACCGCGAAAATAATTGTCTTTCCGTCGGATATACAATCGAGATTTAATACAAGCTTGTCCTTTGCCGCGTTTTTGTGCTTGGAATAGAACTCCGACGAGCCGAACATACCGACTTCCTCAAGGTCGAAAAATACGAAACAGACCTTGCTTCTGCTTTCTTCGGGAAGTGAAGCCATGATGTCGAGAAGCGCCGTTACACCCGAGGTGTTGTCGTTTGCCGTGTGCTTGTTTGCGGGTCCGAAGAATAAGGGACCGCAAAAGCATAACCAGACGATTAAAGGTGTGAATCCGCTTAAGATATCCGTTATTACGGAGTCGGAAATATGGTATAGCGCCGTGTTAAGAAGGATACCGATCACGAATACGGGAATCAATAATACTATACAGAGTAAAATGTTATAAAGTATGTAAAGCGGGATGCTCTTTGGTGTGATAAAGTTGGGGAAGGGCATAACGGGCGCCGTGTCGTAATGCGCCGTATAAAAAACCTTGGCGGTCTCGGGATCACCGACGACAATATTCCGTACCCCGAACGAACCCTTTTCGACCTCGCATTTGTAACCCATTTCCGCCGAAACGGATTTTATATATTCGATAAAAGCGTTTTTTTGCTTTTTGGTCTTGCGGACCTCGTGCTTTTCAAATATAGCCTTCGTTGTTTCCGTCATTTTGTGCCTCCTGTTATCGTAAATTGATTATATAACGTCGTTAATGTCGTGTCAAGCCGAAAAAAGGTTTATGAAATTTTTAAAATAGGGTTGACACCGAGGCGAGTTTGTGGTAATATAATCGAGCGGGTTACGCCGGAGTGGCGGAATTGGCAGACGCCCTGGACTTAAAATCCAGTGAGGTTAACCCCTCGTACCGGTTCAAGCCCGGTTTCCGGCACCACCCTTTTTAAGTAACCTAAAATTCTATATCGCGGGGTAGAGCAGTTGGTAGCTCGTCGGGCTCATAACCCGGAGGTCGTTGGTTCAAATCCGGCCCCCGCAACCACAAAAATTCAACGCTTCCGAAAATTCGGAAGCGTTTTTATTTTATATCATCTTGATAACCCCTTATCGCTTTGTCCAGTCGGATCAGGCAAACGGGCACCTCACACCGATACATTGATTATTTTTAGCAGAGTGAATACACTTG
>JAZRLT010000189.1:0-1811 GCA_045646995.1 Eubacteriales bacterium
CCTTCGGGTGGCGGTAAGACCACACTTTGTCATCTTTTGCCCAATTTTTACAGAATTGAGGACGGAAACGGTGAAATATATATCGACGGAACCGATATCAGAGAATATACGCTTGATTCGCTTCGCCGAAATATAGGAATCGTTCAGCAGGACGTATTTCTTTTCGTTGGAACTATCCGCGAAAATATCCTTTACGGCCGTCCCGACGCGACTGACGAGGAAATATACGAGGCGGCTCGCCGCGCAAATATCCACGATTATATTATGACGCTTGAAAAGGGCTACGATACCGAGATCGGTGAACGCGGAGTTAAGCTTTCGGGCGGTCAGAAGCAAAGACTCAGCATCGCGCGAGTATTCCTTAAAGATCCCGCTATCCTGATTCTCGACGAGGCAACGAGCGCGCTTGACAACACGACCGAGGTGCTTATTCAGCAATCGCTTGACGAGCTTTGCCGCGGACGTACCACGCTTGTAGTTGCGCACAGACTTTCAACTATCCGTAACGCCGACGAGATCGCCGTCGTTATGAACGGCAAGGTCACCGAGCGCGGCACTCACGACGAGCTTATGGCGGCAGACGGAACCTATAAGAGCCTTTACGCGCTTCAGTTCCGTGACAACGATATTTTTGAATAATGAAACGTCAAAGGGGCTGGCAAATTCAGCCCTTTTGTCAAGCGTGTGACTAACTCACGGAAACCTGTTGACAGCTTGTGTTAAAATACAGGTGTAAACTAAAAAGGAGTTTTTGACTTTATGCAATATATACTTTTGTTTTTGGAGGGAATGATAACCTTCATATCCCCATGCCTTTTGCCGATGCTCCCGATATACGTTTCGTATTTTGCGGGCGACGGCGAGGGTAACACGCGGAGAGTGATCAAAAACGCTCTCGGCTTTATAATTGGCTTTACCGCGGTATTCGTAACGCTTGGCGCGCTTGCGGGCACGGTAGGGCAGCTTTTAAAGGATTACGCAACGATAGTTAACATAGTAACCGGAATTATAGTAATATTCTTCGGCTTGAATTTTCTTGGTATCTTTAAGCTTAATATTTTCAAGGGTTCAAAATTCTCGGGAACGAAAAGGCTTGGATTTTTCTCCTCGCTTTTGTTTGGCATAGTCTTTTCTATCGGCTGGACGCCATGCGTTGGCGCATTCCTCGGCTCTGCGCTTATGATAGCGGCAAATCAGGGGCATATCGTTGAGGGAATGCTTATGCTCCTCGTTTACTCACTCGGTCTTGGTATTCCGTTCTTTATCAGCGCGATTCTTATCGACAAGCTTAAGGGCGCGTTCTCCTTTATCAAGAGGCACTATAATGTGATAAATATTGTAAGCGGAGTTTTGCTCGTTGCGGTCGGTTTGCTTATGGCGACGGGACTTTTTGGCAAGCTTCTCTCAATGCTTGCGTAAGTGAGGTAACGCATAATGAAAAACATAATAATTGGAATAGTTATCGCGGCGCTTCTCATAGGCGGTATTGCGGGAGCAAGCATTCTTTATGAGAATTTAAGCGAGCAATATAATAAAGAAAATAACGGCGGTTTTCAGGTGATGGAGCCGATAAAGAAGCCCGATGCGATCGAAGGCGGCTCGGAGAGCGGAAAAACAGAGAGCGAAGAAATCGGTCAAGCCACGGACAGCTCGGGTGAAATTGAAGATAAGACCGAAGAAAGCTATGAGAGCTCGGATAACACCGACGGAGATCATCAAGTAACTGTTGAAAACGAAGAAGAGTCAACCGAAAGGCTTGAGCAAACGAGCGAGAAGGCAGAGGAAACGAGCGAGAAGGCAGAAGAAACCAC
>JAZRLT010000190.1:0-5210 GCA_045646995.1 Eubacteriales bacterium
TCTCGAAATATTCCGAATCTCCCATCAACGCTACCGAATGGTATTACGACTTCAGCAAGAAGCTTAATTACGTCCGCGCGGGTAGGATAGCGAAGGACCTTAAATGGATATACGATTGCGACTACGGCGCTCTTGATATAACGATAAATTGCTCGAAGCCCGAAAAGGATCCGCGAGATATAATCGCCGCGGGCTCCGCGAAGGCTTCTGCCTATCCCAAATGTCAGCTTTGCGTTGAAAACGCGGGCTTTGCGGGTCATTCAAGCCACCCCGCGCGTCAGAATCTCCGCCCGATAGATATTACCGTAAACGGTGAAAATTGGCAGCTTCAGTATTCACCCTACGGCTATTATAACGAGCATTGTATCGCATTTAACAGTAAACATATCCCGATGAAGATCGATCCGTCGGTCTTCGATAAAATGTTCGATATTATCGCCTTTTTGCCCCATTATTTCGTTGGCTCAAACGCCGACCTTCCGATAGTCGGAGGCTCGATACTTTCCCATGAGCATTTTCAGGGCGGTAACTACACCTTCGCTATGGCAAAAGCGGAGATAGATAAGGAATTTGAAATAAAAGCCTTCCCCGACGTTTCCGCGGGAATAGTTAAATGGCCGATGTCGGTTATCCGTGTTTCCTCTGAAAACCGTAAAAGCCTGTCGGAATGCTGTGCGCATATCCTTGAAAAGTGGAGGGAGTATTCGGACGCTGATGTAGGTATATTCGCCGAAACCGACGGAATACCCCATAATACGATAACGCCGATCGCAAGAATGAACGGAAACCGTTATGAGTGCGACTTGGTGCTGCGAAATAACCTTACGTCCGAGGAAAGACCGCTCGGCATATTCCATCCCAACCCCTCGCTTCACCATATAAAGAAGGAAAATATCGGTCTTATCGAGGTTATGGGACTTGCCGTACTTCCCGCAAGACTCGCTAAGGAAATCCCGCTTATGGAAAAGGCTCTTCTCGACGGAAATCCGTTATCTTCCGATTCCGAGCTCGGCTCTCACGCCGAATGGCTTAACGGGATTTTGAAGGAATATAAGGAAATAACCGAAGAAAACGCGCGTAGTATCGTCGAAAAGGAAATCGGTAAAGTCTTCCTTAACGTGCTTGAGGATGCGGGTGTCTTTAAGCGTGACGAGACGGGAATGAACGCGTTCTTGCGCTTCGTTGATTTTATTGCCTGAGAGGATATAAAAATGAACTTTTTGGAAGAAAGAATTGTTAAGGACGGTATAATTAAAGAGGGCAACGTCTTAAAGGTAGACAGCTTTCTTAATCACCAGATGGACGTCGGATTGATGGATATGATGGGCGAGGAATTTCACCGCCGCTTCTCCGACCGCCCGATAACTAAGGTCTTGACTATCGAGGCGTCGGGAATCGCGATCGCCTGCTCGGTTGCAAGATGCTTCGGCGTTCCCATGGTTTTTGCGAAAAAGTCAAAAAGTATAAATATCGACGGCGAAATGTACGTCGCTGAGGTTGAATCCTTCACCCATAAAAACGTAAATAAGGTTATCGTTGCAAAAAAATTCATAACGCCCGACGACCACGTGCTTATAATTGACGACTTCCTCGCTAACGGATGCGCCCTTCAGGGACTTATCTCGATAGTCGAAAGCGCGGGCGCTACGGTAGAGGGTCTCGGAATCGCTATCGAAAAGGGATTCCAGATCGGCGGAAGAGTTATCCGTAATCTCGGTTACCGCCTCGAATCACTCGCAATAGTCGATTCGATGGACCCCGAAAACGGAACCTTGGTATTCAGACAAAATTAATTACAAATAAAGGAGATTTTCCACAATGAAAGAAAACTATATGGTTTGTAACTGCAAACAGGTAAGCTACGTTGATATCGCAGAAGCGCTTATAAGAAACCGCCGTTTCGACGACGTTCTTAAGGCGTTCGAGGACGTTCAGAAGGTGACCCACTGCTCGACCGGCTGCGGCGGCTGTCACGATAAGGTTATGGATATCATTTCCGAGCTCCTTATGGGCCCCGAAAGCGCAATATAAGCAAACGAAAACGCCGTAGTTATTACGGCGTTTTTATATTATTTTTTATTTTTAGTAAAATATCCCAACCTTTTCCTTTCTTTTTACGTCTATATAGCGAGATCTCAAAAAACGGTTTTCCTAAACGGAAGGAGAATGCTTGATGCTTCACGGAAATCATAATGACGAAACTCTCGTAATGCTTACGCTTGCGGGCGATCAAAATGCATACGAGGCTTTGGTCCTGCGTTACCAAAATGCCGTTATCGCGGCGGCGGATTCGGTAATTCATTCTCGCTTTATGGCAGAGGATGCGGCTCAGGATGCCTTTGTTACCGCTTGGATGAAGCTTAATACCTTGCAGGATACCGAAAAATTCGGTGCGTGGGTATGCCGTATAGCGAAAAACTGCGCTCTTGATATTGCGCGCAGATATCGTAATTATATGCCGCTGGAAGCTATCGAAAAAATCGATATAAACGGTGACCGTAACCAAAATCCCGAGGAATTGTTGGCATTATCCGAGGAAAAAGAGGAGCTTAATAGATCCGTAAGCCGTCTTCCCGAAAAGGTACGCGAGATAATTCGATTACACTATTTCGAGGGCTTGACGGTTATGGAAATTGCCGAACGGATGGGTATTTCCGCAGGCACGGTAAAATCCCAGCTTCATGACGGCAGAAAACGTATAAGAAAGGAGCTTTGCGCTATGAACGAACAATGGAACGACACGCTCGTTCAGCGTGTCATGAAAAAGGTTGAGGAACTAAAACTTTGGCAATATAAAAACAGCAAAAACGGATTCGAAAAGATATATAAAGATGTCCTAAAGGAGGTCGAGGAGCTTCCCGAATGTAAGGATAAATATCACGCACTCGCCGACGTGCTTATGCGCGGCTGGTGGTGGATTCCCGGAAAGAAAAACGATGCTTTGTTCGCAAGAATAAAGGAATCCGCCGAGCTCGGTAAGAACGATGACGTTATGATATTCATCGTACAACGCGAGGGCGAGGATATTTACGGCGAGGCGAAAACCGAATTTATCCGCGACGTCCAGATCTCCTATCTCGAAAAGTCGGGCTTTAGCCGTGCACTTGCTTTTGCTTGGTATCATCTTGCAACCTATTATCACGACCAAAATAAAATAGACGATGCTGTTACGGCATTAAAAAAGACAATGGAGCTTACCGACAAGAGCGATATTTATTATCAGCTGTCGGAGCGAATTATAGCCGAGGATGAAACGTTTAAGAATTCCTCGAGCAAGAATAAGCGTTCGTATAAAATAATGCTCAAATCCGAGGAATACCGAAATGTCGGCGGTGAGCTTCATCGGTCCGAGGCTATGTCCTTCGGCGATGGCGAGCTTTATTCCTACGATTGCTATGCAGACGAAATCTTTGAGAATGCTTCTTATTGCGACCGTAAATTCACCGAAAAATCCATAGGCGTAGGCGAAACGCATATCGGCTCGGACGGAACGAGGCTTACCTTTGAATCGGATGGCGAAACCGTAGAAACCGAATGCGGCACTTTCGACAACTGTGCTCTCTGGATTTGGAGAAGCAAGAGCGTAAAATGCTGTACGTGGTATAAAGAGGGAATAGGTATCGTGAAGCAGACCCGTACAAAAGGCGGTGTCGGTGAAACAAGAACACTTAAAGCCTACGATATAAAGGGCGGACAGGGACTTGTTCCGTTACATATCGGTAATACTTGGGAATACGTGTCCGATTTCAACACCTCGACAATTTCGCACTCCTCGGTATCCACCGTGGCTTATGCCGACAGCGATAAGGTTATATTGAACCACGCTTGGTCTCTCGAGCGTTTGAAATATGACGATAACTGCTGGATCGATATGATACGTCAGGTGAGAAACGAATATTGGGGATACGAAAACGGAACCGACGGAAAGGAGATTATCCGCGACGTGTACTATCCTATCGAGCGTTCGCTCGCATTGGCGAAAACCGATATGGAAAAGGCTCACGCTAAAGCCTCGGCTTCGGTTGCAAAGCGTATTATGGAGACCGATTCCGAATTCAATCCTAATTATAAGGCGACGGGACATTGGAATTTCTTCGAAAAGGATACGGTAGCGAAAAACGGCAGATTGGTTACCTTCGAGGACGAATTTCAATGGAGCTTTGAATGGAAGCATACCGGCGATCTCGGTGTTGCGGGAAACCCGCTACTGTCCAACGATATTTACGGCATTATGAGCGACGCGGTGGATTGTATCTGGAACGACGAATGGAAGGTCGGATATTCCGAAACACGCGATGTTCTGCTGTGGGGCAATATCCCTCTGACCGTTAAGGTCGATTGTACCGATGCGGGAGAGATAATTACTACCGCAGGCAGATTCGAAAATTGCTTAAAGGTCGCGTTGGATATTAAAGGACTCGAGGAAAACTACGGACTTTCTTATCGTGGCGGTAAACGAGCATATTATTTCGCTCCCAACGTTGGTATAGTACGCGCCGAGAACGATTATGCCGAGGGAACAAAAATTGCAGTCTACGACCTCGTTTATTACGAAAAAGAGGGCGATGGCTTCATGCCGATCGAGGGCGGCTTGGTGCGTCGTTATGAGGCTATAAACCTTACTGACGGATTCAAGGCAGGTGTTGAATACACCTACGCCTCGGACGATGAAGGCAATGTTGCCATTTTCCAAGACCGTACGGGTATACGTGATATATCTTCGCCCGTAACTCAATATTCCGCTGTTCAGGGCGAGCGGAGAGAGGCTATGCTTTGGGGCGAACGCAAAGAGGACGAAAGCCGTAAATGCCACGATATCAATAATTTCCATTTGATGAGCCATTTTATTTGCAGAACCTCCCGAATCGTATGGGAGGCTGACAAGGCGGTGGCTTGGGGCAAGCAACAGCTGCATATTATCGAAAACCTCGGAATCAACGGCACCGTACCTCCTGCTTGGATGGGTAAATATATCAATGCCGCATTCCGCCTCGGATGCCGATTGTGCGGTATGGGCAGAGGCGACGAGGGCAGAGAATATATCGAAAAAGCATTTTCATATATAGACGAATGGGCATCATATCCCGATGAAGCGGAATTAGAGGTCGGTGACCCCTTGATATACGGCGGTGTAAAGCTCGTAAAGGGAAAATCTCTTATTCGTCTGCCCGACGGTGAATTGGAATATTACAGCTATGGCGATGCCCTTG
>JAZRLT010000191.1:0-3149 GCA_045646995.1 Eubacteriales bacterium
CCTTCCCGTTATCGAGAAAATGAAGGGAAGAGTCGATCTTATCCTTACCGTAGATACCGGCGTCACCGCCGTTGCCGAGGCGGAATATGCTAAAAGCGTGGGAATAGATATGGTCATTACCGACCACCACTCCTGCCGTGAAACTCTCCCCGATGCGGTCGCGGTCGTCAACCCCCATCGTGAGGACAGCGAATATCCCTTCCGTAATCTTGCGGGCGTCGGCGTTGTATTTAAGCTCCTTTGCGCTCTCGAGGGCGATACCGATAAAATACTCGACCTTTATTCTGATATAATTGCGGTCGGCACCGTCGCCGACGTTATGCCCATAATTGACGAAAACCGCCGTATTACCGGTGTAGGACTTAAAAAGCTTTCCGAAACCGATAACTTGGGACTGCTTGCGCTTATGCATCGCGCGGGAATCGTTAAATACGGCAAAAAGGTCAAAAAGATAACCTCCGCTACCGTCGGATACGTTCTTGCTCCGCGTATAAACGCGGCGGGACGAATAGCCTGCGCTTCTCGCGCCGTTGAGCTTTTGCTTACCGCCGACGAGTCCGAGGCTGACGTTATTGCCGAGGAGCTTTGCGAGATTAATAAGCTCCGTCAAGCAACCGAGCAAAAAATATACGAGCAGGCGGTCGAGATGATCGAAAGCCTCTATCTTAATGATAAATTCCTCGTTCTTGCTTACGACGGTTGGCATCAGGGCGTCATCGGTGTCGTTGCTTCCAAGATTGCCGAGCGCTATTCCAAGCCCTGTATACTCTTCTCGGTTGACGGTGATATTGCGAAGGGCTCGGGTCGAAGCATAAAGGGCTTTTCGTTGATGGATGCGCTTTCCTCCTGCGGAAACCACCTTATAGAATACGGCGGACACGAGCTTGCCGCAGGTCTTTCTATCGAGCTTTCGAAGATTGACGGATTCAGAACGGCTATAAATGAATACGCCTCGGGAATTTTAAAGGATTGCGGTCAATCCTCGCCCTTAGAGGTCGAATGCGAGGCTAATTTCTCCGATCTTACCGAAAAGGGAATCGACGAGATCCTTTCGTTGGAGCCCTTCGGACTTTCTAATCCCCAACCCGTTTTTGCTCTTAAAAACGTGGTTCTCCGTGACGTCGTTCCGCTTTCTCAGGGCAAGCATTTGCGCTTTAGAGTTTGCGGTGTCGAAAACGGACGCAATTACTCGCTTAATGCGATTTGCTTCGGCGTTCCCTTCGATTCCTTCGCGTTTTGCGAGGGAGATACCTGCGACGTCGCTTTTACCGCAGATATTAACGAATATATGGGTACCCGTACCCCTCAGATATTTATTAAAGCAGTTAAGCTTGCCGAAAAGGAAGAAAAGGTGATTGAGCTTTGCGACTCGCACTACGAAATGCTTTTGGACGGTGAAAATTACGAAGGCGCGTCGAACGACGTTCCCGATTTGGCAACCTTCCGTACGGTATTTCGTTTCATACGACGCGAAGCAGGTCACGACGGAAGAAGGATTTCTATGCCCTCCGCCGTGCGTACGCTTTTCGAAGAATTTGATATTGAGGTCTCGCTCTGTAAGCTTAAAATTGTTCTCGAGGTGCTTCGTGAGCAAAAACTGCTCGAACTCGAGTACCGCTCGGGAGGAAGTACCGTATACGTCAATATGCTTCCTTCTTCGGGCAAAATTAATATTGATGAATCTCCTTTGCTCGGTATTATCCGTGCAACGGTTGGTAAATAATAAAATAATGCCGTAATTTATTTCGGCTTCTTGACAAGGGTTATACGATGCTCAGACAGGCAGAAAATCTGTTCGCGAAGATTAAAGAAGCGGGCACTTACGATTACGATAAAATATATAAGGCTTACGATTACGCCGAAAAGCTCCACGAGGGTCAAAAGCGTATTTCGGGCGAGGACTATATCGTCCATCCTATCTCGGTTGCCGAGGAGGTTTTTAATCTCCAGCTCGATACCGATTCTATTTGTGCGGCGTTTTTGCACGATACGGTGGAGGATTGCTCGGATAAAATCAATCTCCAGCTTATACGAAAGGAATTCGGAAACGACGTTGCGGAAATAGTTGACGGAGTTACGAAATTGGTTCATATTCCCTTCGAAACCAAGCAGGACGAGAGCATAGAAAACCTACGTAAGATGTTCCTTGCGATGAGTAAGGATATCCGCGTTATTTTCGTCAAGCTTGCGGACAGACTCCATAATATGCGTACCCTTGCCGTTCGCTCCCCCGAAAAGCAACGCTCTATCGCGCTCGAAACGATGCACGTTTACGCGCCCCTCGCTCACCGACTCGGTATGCAGAAGATAAAGCAAGAGCTTGAAACTCTCGCACTCTTCTACCTCGATCCTATCGGTTATAACGAGGTTTCTGAGGACATAAATAAGCGCTACGGTGAAAATAAAGGATTTCTTGATCAGGCTACCGCTAAAATTGCCGAAAGCTTGGATTCCTATAACGTCAAGTACACCCTTTCGGGACGTGTCAAGACTATCTACTCCATATATAGAAAAATGTATAACCAGAGCAAGACCTTCGATGAGATATACGACTTTTATGCCGTTCGTATAATCGTTGATACCGAGCTTGACTGTTATACCGCTCTCGGTATAATCCACGAGCAGTTTAACTCTATCCCCGGTAGATTTAAGGACTATATTTCTACTCCCAAGCCTAATATGTACCGCTCGCTTCATACTACCGTTATCGGTAAAGAGGGTATTCCGATTGAGGTTCAAATAAGAACTTGGGAAATGCACCAAATTGCCGAATACGGTCTTGCCGCCCATTGGAAGTATAAAAGCGGCGAGCAGGCGAAGGCGGCGGTCGATGCCAAGCTTCAGTGGATCCGTACCCTTATCGAAACCGAAAAGGATGCCGATCCCGACGAATTCTTCCGTCCTCTTAAGATCGACCTTTTCGAAGACGAGATATTTGTATTTACTCCCAAGGGCGACGTCGTAAACCTTCCGAACGACAGTACGCCTATCGATTTCGCTTATGCTATCCACTCCGCGGTCGGTAATAAAATGGTCGGCGCGAAGGTTAACGGTAATATCGTGCCCATCGATACCATTCTCGAAACGGGTCAGATAGTCGAGGTTCTTACGAGCGCTTCTTCAAAGGGACCGAGCCGAGATTGGCTTAA
>JAZRLT010000192.1:0-15073 GCA_045646995.1 Eubacteriales bacterium
CGGGCAGTCCGCAGGCATTAAAATCAGCAATAGATGCGGGTGCCGACGAGGTCTATCTCGGCGGCAATGCCTTTAACGCGCGTATAAATGCCTCGAATTTTGATAACGACGCGCTTGTCCGTGCGGGTAAGCTTTGCCGAAGCGCAAACGTCGGACTTTATATAACGCTTAATACCCTTATTTACGACCGTGAATTCAAGTCTGTTCTCGATTATGTGCGTTTTCTCGCCGAATCGGTGCGTCCCGACGCGCTTATCGTTCAGGATCTCGGTCTTGCGAGCGTTTTGCGTCAGGAATTTCCGACTCTCGCGCTCCACGCGAGTACCCAAATGCGTATACATTCCTCGCGCGACGCCGAATATCTTAAAAATCTCGGATTTACCCGCGCTGTTCTTGCGCGCGAGCTTCCGAGAGAGGATATCGCCGAGTTCGTAAAAACGGGCTTGGAAACCGAAATTTTCGTCCACGGCGCGATTTGCGTAAGCGAAAGCGGAGGTTGTTTGATGAGCTCGGTTATAGGTAACCGAAGCGGCAACCGCGGCGAATGCGCTCAACCCTGCCGTTTGCCTTATAAGGGTAATAACCGTTATCCGCTGTCACTTAAGGATATGTGCTTGGCGGGTCATATTAAAGAAATATCGGATATCGGCGTGACAAGCCTTAAAATCGAGGGAAGAATGAAAAGCCCCGATTACGTCGGCGCGGTGACTTCAATATACCGACGCCTTATAGATGAAAACCGTAACGCGACCCCGAACGAGATTAAGATACTTTCGGATATATTCTCGCGTTCAGGCTTTACCGACGGATATTACCTTTCGAAAATAACCCCCGATATGTTCGGAGTCCGTAGGGAAGAGGATAAGCGCCTTTCGGACAAGACGGTCTATCGCATTCCCGATTATAAAAAACGTCCCGAGAGGGAAAAGAGCGTTGTTCCGCCGTCGGCAGTTCTTCCCGAGCGTGATGAGGAAAGGGTATTGAGCCCGAAATTCCAGCGCGGGTTCGTTCTTCGATTCGAGGGAAGATTGCCCTCGGAAGAATTGCTTTCGAAATATTACGACTCGGTCGCGAGAATCGATATTCCGCTCGAGGCTTGCTCGGATAAACGCTTTTCCAAATACGTCGATAAAATCTCCGCCGTTCTTCCGCGCTCGATCTTTTTGAAGGAGATCGACGGGGTTAAAAATCAGTTAGAGACAGCGTACGACTTAGGCGTTCGCCACGCGACGGTATCCTCGCTTTATCATACCGACCTTTGCGAGGGCTTCTTCCTCCATTCCGATTATGCGTTCAATACCGTGAACCGCGAAACGCTTTCGCTTTTGGAAAATTACTCCTTTTCGTCGGTAATGCTCTCCCCCGAAACCGACGGCAAATTCGTAAAAGGAAGTAAGTGCGCGCTTGAATATATCGGCTACGGCAGAACTCCACTTATGTATACTCGAACCTGTATAATCCGTAATATTTCGGGCTGTAAGAATAAAAATAAATGCTTCGATACGCTTACCGACCGTACGGGCGCGGAATTTCCCGTAATAAGCGCGCCAAACCATACGAATATAATCTATAACTCGCTCCCCGCCTACCGCCTCGATAAAAAATCCGAGCTGAAAAAATGCGGTGTCGGGCTTATAACGCTTATGTTTACCGACGAAACGGTATCTCGTATGGACGAAATCATCTCCCTCGCGCTCGAAAATAAAAAACCCGATTTTCAGTATACAAGACGCTAACAAAAATATTTTTTAAATTTTACAACTTTTTATAGACGTTTTCACGCTTTCCGACATTATATATATGAAAGGGTCAAAAATCCGATCAATGTATAACAATAATGCAAGGAGGTTCCCAATGAAAAAACTTTTATTGATTTTACTTTCTCTTATTATGTGCATTTCTGCTTTTGCGTCTTGTGATACCGAAACGGACAACTCGAGCGACGCTTCGGCGTTGGGTGAAATCGAAAGCGATGGAATCAGCCGAAACGAATCCGAAAACGTTTCCGAAACTTCTACGGATGAATCGGACTCGGAAATTCCAAAGAACATCAAGTATTATGACGGGGATTATGATTCGAAAATCACAGAGTCTTTACCGATAAGTGTTTCCGGAATAACGTCGGGCGGGCAATCCGTGGTTGATGAAAATTCGCCAAGCGACCTCTATTGTTACGTTGGATTTCACGACGAATTGAGCGAAGACGATATTTCGTTCCTCGAAAAGTCGGGCGTTATATTTGCAAAAGCCGAGGGTAACGTTTTCGTAAAAGGAAACGAATCCTTCCCGATAAAAGATGATATGACCGAGGAAGAAAAACTCGGTGCTATACGCAAGAATTGCGAAGCGATGTTTGAAAATATCGATACGTCTCAGTATACCGACGACGAGATAAAATATCTTTACGACTGCTTCGCTGTCAGTGCGGTCGGATACGTTAACATATCTGCTCACCGCGCCGTCGCGAATGCCAATAAAACCTATTCAGTAAGCCTTCGCCCCGCGGAAGACGATAGAGAAAGATATCTTATGCTTATCGACTCTTATCGTAAAATCCAATCCGAGAAAAAGGAAATTGACTAATGAAAAATCCCGATTTGTTTTTGGCAAATCGGGATTTTCTTTATTTCTTCTTATTCAGTATTTCGTTACCCTTAAGGGTCAAGCGTTTTTTATTTTTCTTAAGGAACACGCGGAGCTGCTTTTTATGGTGGCACAATTTTTCGGGACAGTTTTTACAGGAAAGGCAGTCGTTCGACGACTCGTAAAAGCGTTCGGGGTGAAGCTTATAAAGTATTTCCCAAACGAGCAAAAGTAAAAGCGAGAGTCCCAAAAGACTCCAGGTATAAAGGGTCGGGATAAAGAAAAACGGGGTGAACATCATCGCGAAGTCCCAATTATATATACGGCAGCTCGAGCAGCAACGGTTTTTCATAAACCACGTCTGGAACGGGCAGAAAAACAGTATACATATCATATCGCAGACCGAATAGAAGAGGCTTATAATGAGCAAAATACCCTCGTCGATTATATCGGCAAAATAGAGGATACCGAATATCGCGTTAAGCGCGACCCAAGCCGAAAAAACGGCGAAGGTAACTATCCCCGCTTGCTTTTGGGGAACTGCATTTTCGCTTATCGGACGGTAGTTTTTGGAAAATTGCTTTTGGCATCCCATACTTTCGAGCTTTGACGGGAAAAACCTCAAAAGCATTTCAACGACGAAAACCACCCATATAAATCCGAGGATTATCGGGAGCGATTTAAGGTCGTAAAAGGAATCGCCTATTCCCTTTATGCGGTCGAAAATATAAACCATAACAGCCGCGATGAGGAGAGCCGAGCGAAAAACGAGCTTTGCGTAGTGAAGCGTCGATATTTTAGAAAGCCTTACCTTTTTAGGTTTATTTCCATTCATCCTTTTCTGCCTCTGCGGGTAAAATAAGATTTATTGCTCTCGGAAGAACCTCGACTAACGGGTTACGCATAGGATATATCTCGCCGTCAAGATTGAGGTCGATAGGCGTATCCGAGATTATCTGCATTTTTTTGCATTGGGAATATTCCACGAAATCCTTATTTTCGTGGATATACTCGCCCTTTCGGAATTTTCCGACAAGCTTTATAAATTTAGGCTTGGAAACGGTGTCGATACGAATAAAATCTATCAATCCGTCGCGCAGGTCGGAGAAGGGAGCGGCTTTGAATCCGCCGCCGTAAAACTTACCGTTAGCGGCGATAGTGAAGAGGTAGGGGCCCTTTCCGGGTCTTCCTACGGGATGACCGTCTACGAGCACTGTGAAATAGTTTTTCATCTTTGTGAAAAGGCTTTCGACGAGCGAGATGTTATAAGCCGCGCTTCCGTTTACAAAGGGGAGCTTTTTGAATTTTTGCTGACCCTTCGCGACGGCGGCGTCAAATCCGACCGAGATTATATTAAGGCTTACCTTCTTTTGCCCCGTCGTATCGCGCGCTAAAAGAAGGTCAACGTCGATTATTTCGCCCTTGACAAGAGATTTTAAATCGCGGAAGCGCTCGGCGGGGATATCGAAGCTTTTTATAAAGTCGTTACCCGAGCCGACGGGAACGATAGCTATCGCGCAATTTTTACTTCCCGAGCGGTAAACTCCGTTTGCGACCTCGGAAAGAGTACCGTCACCGCCGCAGGAATAGATACGAACAAAGTCGTTTTTGTACTCGCGGAGATAACGTCTGCATTCCTTTTCGGCGGCGCGGGGTGCGTCGGTGACGAAAATATCGTAGGGGTCGGTAATTTCGAGCGAACGGATTTTCTTTTGGAGCTTCTCGGTCATATCCGTGCGTCCCGATGCGGGATTGAGGATAAAGAGATGTCTTACCGTCATTATCGGTCCTCCGTGTTGATTATCTTCGGAGTCATACCCTTGTCGGCGGGCTCGGGCTGAGGCGCGGAAAGCGCTATAACGTCCTCGATCGATTTGGCGAAGCTAAAGGCGTCCTTGGTTGCTTCGCTTGCGTTTAAAGCCTTGACGGGCTTGGTAATTATATCGAAATTATCGTTGTTTTTTGCATTCTTCAGTATTTTTCTCCCTGTCTCGTCCGCGGCGAGAACACAGGTATAGGGCGGGAACGCCTTTACGCGATCGGTCGTGATACCGAAAACTATCGAGTTTATGGCGCGTCTTACCCGCGCGTTGGTATAAACCTTGTCGGTACAGGAATTTACGAGCGCTTCGACGCTCGATACCTTTACCGATTCGGAAAGAATCTTTTTAACTAAATCGTCGGGCGCGGAATAATAATCGCTTTCGACGTTTTTAATACGTCTTAACGTTCCGATATAGAACGAATCGAGCTTACGTCCGTCGCGCGGAAAATCAATACCGAGCGCTCTTTCGAAGACCGACGCGCTTTCCTCGGGGAGATTTTTTATCATTTCCTCGCCGAGCTCAAGCGAGCGGATATTGGACGACGATTTAAGAGCCATATCGCGCTTCACCGCGTAGGGCAAGACGCTCGTCTCTTCGAGCGCGGCGAGATATTCAAGAGCTAAGATATTGTTGGGCTTGGAAACTGCGGTTGCTTCTTCAATACCGAATTCTTCCTCGATGACTTTTGATAACGCATAAGGATAGGATGCGGATTTGTTTTCTTCGACGAATTTTTTGACGCGCGAATCGAAATCGGCGGTTGAAATATATTTTCGGATTTTTTTAAGTAATTCCAAATCGTCTTCTGCGCCGAAGGCGAGGTAATCGCTTCGGATAAAATCGGCGATTTTTACTCCCGCTGCGGCAAAGTCACGTGCAGATGAGCAACACCAAGGGATAGGGAACTCCAAAACGAGATTTGCTCCCGCGTTCAGCGCGGCTTCGGCGCGGATATATTTATCGGCGACAGCGACGCTTCCGCGCTGTACGATGTTTCCGCTCATGATACAAATAACGCCGTCGAACCGATTTTTAAGCGTTTTTATCTGGAACGCGTGGCCGTAATGGAACGGATTGTATTCACATATAACCGAAACATAGTTTTTTACGCCGTTCATTTACCAAAATCCCTTGCAATTCGTTGTTAATGGTAGTATAATAAAAAATACAAAAAATGTCAATAAGGAGACTTATATGAATATTCTCGTTGTAAATGCGGGCAGTTCCTCGCTTAAATATCAGCTTTTCGATATGGATACCCATTCGGTAATGGCTAAGGGTAACTGTGACCGTATCGGCATCGACGGTGTTTTGACTCACACCGCCGCAGGTAAGGAAAAGTACGTTGAGGAGGTTTCGATGCCTACTCACGCTCAGGCGGTAAACGTACTTATTCGTATTCTTACCGACAAGGAGCACGGCGTTATTTCGGATATGTCCGAGATTTCTGCGGTCGGTCACCGTATCGTCCACGGCGGTCCTTGGCTTATCGACAGCGTTATCGTTGACGATGCTGTTCTCGAAAGCCTTGAAAAGTGCCGCGACCTCGCTCCCTTGCATACCGGCGCTCACCTTTTGGGCATTCGCGGATGTATCGAGGCTATGCCCTCTACTCCTCAGGTTATCGTTATGGATACCGCGTTCCACCAGACTATGCCTGCCGAAGCGTACACCTATCCTATCGATTACGACGTTGCTCAAAAGCATCATATCCGTCGTTACGGCTTCCACGGCACCTCTCATCGCTACGTTTCCGGTAAGGCTATCGAATATCTCGGAAACCCCGATGCAAAGATCGTTACCTGCCACCTTGGTAACGGCTCGTCCATAAGTGCGGTTAACGCGGGTAAATGCGTTGATACCTCTATGGGCTTTACCCCTCTCGAGGGTGTTATTATGGGCTCGCGTTGCGGCGCTATCGACCCTGCAGTGGTTCCCTTCGTTATGGAAAAGGAAAATATTCCCGTTGAGAAAATGGGCGACTGGATGAATAAAAAGTGCGGATTCTTGGGCGTTTCGGGAATTTCGAGCGACCTTCGCGAAATCGAAGATGCCGTTAACCACGGCCACGAGCGCGCTACTCTCGCTTGCGATATCCTCGCGCATCAGATCAAGAAGTATATCGGCGGATATGCCGCTATTATGAACGGCCTCGACTGCGTTGTATTTACCGCAGGTATCGGCGAAAACAACCACGATATCCGTGAACGCGCGATGAAGAATATGTCCTATTACGGAATCGAGCTCGATTTCGAAAAGAATAAGATTCGCGGCGAAATGGTTATAAGCACCCCCGAATCGAAGGTTAAGGTTCTCGTTATTCCTACTAACGAAGAGCTCGTTATCGCCTCCGATACTATGAAGCTTATTTCCGAAGCTAAATAATGATTCCCGAAAAAGATTCCAAATCCGTAAAGGTCGATCATTCAGGTCATAGAAAGCGTATGAAAAATACGCTTGTAAAGAAGGGCGCTTCGGTTATGAGCGACGTCGAATTGCTCGAAATGCTTCTTTACTATGCCGTTTCGAGAGCGGATACCCGCCCGACTGCCGAGGCTATGATAGAACGGTTCGGCTCGTTGGAGGGCGTTATTGCTGCCGATGTCGGAGAGATTAAAGAATTTTCCGGTCTTAAGGAAAACGCCGAGATACTTTTTACGTTACTGCGCGAGCTTATTACGCGAGTCAATCCCGACGATGCGGCTCCCGATTTGGCGGACCGAGAGGGAATAAAGAAATATCTTATACGACTTTACCGTCCCTTTGAGGTCGAAGTGGTTTATGCGCTGTATTATAACCTTTCGGGCGCTTTCGTCGGAAAACAGATGGTTTTCAGCGGCGATATAAGCTCGGCGAGGTTTTCGCTTCGAACCATAACCGAGGGAGTGATCCGTGCGGGCGGAAAAACCGTAATTCTCGCCCATAATCATCCGAGCAAAAGCATAGTCCCGTCCGAGGATGATATCCTCTCGACGAAGCGTATTGCCGCTCATTTGAATGCTAACGAAATCGATCTTGTCGAGCATTATATAATCGGCGGAGAAAAGTGCGTAGGAATTTTGGCTGAAATTTAATATTTATAAAAAAATAAGATATGCTTCCCGATCGATCTCGAGAAGCATATCTTTTATTTATTGTATTATTTCAAGGACGTAAAGAACGAGCCTGACTTGTTTTATTTGAAGGTTTCCACAAAATATTCTGCAGATTTTACGCCGTCTATCGCGGCGGAAATAATACCGCCTGCGTAACCCGCGCCCTCGCCGAGAGGATATACGCCTTTAATATTGCTTTGGCGGTCGTCGCCGCGCTTTATTCTTACGGGCGAGCTTGTACGGCTTTCGACCGCGGTAATAACCGCACCCGACATATCAAAGCCTTTTATCTTTCTTCCGAAATCCTTAAGAGCTTCTCGGAATGAGGCGTTTATTTCGTCGGAAAATAAAACCGAAACGTCACACATCTTGACTCCGCGAGGATAGGTTGGGATAACCGAGGGAGTGTTTTTGCCATCGAGTCCGAGGTAATTTCCGACCGTCATAGCGGGCGCGGTGAAATCTCCTCCGCCGAGCTCGAAGGCTTTTTTCTCGAGCCCTTCGCGGTAGTCAAACCCCGAGAATATTCCGTCGCCGAGGTCTTCGGGGAGAATTTCACAAAGGATTGCGCTGTTTGCGTTTGCGGCGTTGCGTGCGTGATAGCTCATTCCGTTCGTTACGAGACGCTCGTTGTCGCTTGCCGCGGCTACTACGTGACCGCCGGGGCACATACAAAAGCTGTAAACCGTGCGACCTGTCGAACAATGTCGGAAAAGTTTATATTCCGCGGGGGGAAGAAAACGCATATCGCCGTTTTCGCCGTATTGTGAGCGGTCGATAAGGCTTTGCGGATGCTCGATACGGAAGCCGACGGAAAAGGGCTTTTTCTCCATTTCCGCGCCCGCTTCATAGAGCATATTGTAAATATCGCGTGCCGACTGACCCGTCGCAAGGAAAAGGGAATCGGTTTTTATTTCTTCGCCGTTTACGGTTACGTAAACCAATTTTCCGTTTTCGGCCGATATTTTTTCAAGCTTTGATTCGAAGCGAACCTCGCCGCCGAGGGATATTATTTCCCTTCGGATGTTTGCGACGACGTCGCGCAAAAGATCGGTTCCTATATGAGGCTTTGCGATATAAAGCGTTTCCTTAGGCGCGCCCGCCTTTACGAGCTCTTCCAAAACGAGCCGTCCGCGGAAGCTTTTATCCTTGACGAGGGTATTTAGCTTTCCGTCGGAAAACGCGCCCGCGCCGCCTTCGCCGTATTGAATATTCGATTCGGTATTAAGTATACCGCCGCCGAAAAAGATATCTACGTCCTTTTTTCGCTTGTCTCCCTCTTTTCCGCGCTCGATAACTATCGGACGGAACCCCGAGCGCGCAAGCATAAGCGCGGCGAAAATTCCCGCGGGACCGAATCCCGCGATTACGGGACGGTTTTCGGGCTTTTTCGAGGGAATGGGGAATATATATTCCTCCTCGGGCTCTGTAACGACACCGCCGCATCTTTTCGCTATCTTCGATTCATTACCGCTTTTAAGAACAACGTCGATGGTATAAACGAATCTTATTCTTCCTCGTCGGGCGTCGAGCGATTTTTTGCGTATTTCATATTTAAATCCGTCGGACGGGACACCTAAGCGCTCGGAAATATGCTTTTCTATCGCAATATTGTCCTGCTCGGGAGTTAATTCAAAGGTTAATTTTATCATTGAATATTCCTGTTAAATATCAGCAAAACCGAGGTGTTGGACCTCGGTTTTTGCTTCGTTTATATTACTTGAAATTCTTCTTGAGCCAAGCTTCGTAATCGTTGTAAAGCTGAACCGAATCGGGGTGGCCGCAGTAAGCGATAGTGCCGGGCTTGTTGAACATACCGAGGTACTGATAGATAAGAATTTCGTCAACGTAGGGGGAAATACTTCTGATCTGTCTGTCGATACGCTCCATAGAAGCGGCGTAAAGCGCACTTCTGTAAACGTCGCCCTCGAACTCGAACGCTTCCATATCAGCCCAAAGCGCCGCTCTGCCTGCCTTGTCGTGAGCCTTGCGGAGATTTGCGAAATATTCGGAGGTCTGCTCGGGGAGCGCCTTGCGTACGCCGATCTCGTCCTGATACGCGATGATATCGCAATCGAGTCTTTCGAGCTGGCTTACGAAGTTATCGTCAGCCTTAAGGCTGTTGGTTCCGTAGGGAGCGATAAGAACCTTAAGGTCCTTGTTGAAGCTCTTACCGAACGCAGAGTATTTATTGGTGTAATCGATAAAGGTGTCGGGGTAGTAGGGATAGATACCGAGCTCGTCGGGGAGATACCAGCCGTAGAAGGAGGAGTGGTGACCGTACTGAGCGTAGAGCTCTTCCATAGCCTTGAATGCTCTTGCGGTGACCTCGGGGCTGGTCATATTGTTCATAGTGTCGGTCCAGACACCGTAGAAGCCGGTACCGATGAAAATCTTCATATCGTTTCTGTCAGCGGCACGGAATACAGCCTCCATAGGGTCGGAAGCGCCCATCTTTGCCATGGGATAAATATCGGTTTTGAAGTATGCCTCGCAGGAATCCTCGTACACCATGGCACTTGCCATAAGTACGATATATTTCATACCGAGCGACGCCATTTCGTCCATTTTGGCTTCCCACTGAGCGTCGGTAAAGTGACGGCAGACGGGGTTCCAATATTTGCCCTCGGGGAGATTGTGGTGATGGAATTCAAACCAAGTACCGGTAATAGGCTTAAGCATAATTCTTTCCTTTCGATAAAACAAGTTTATGTATTTTTAGAATATCATTAAATTATACGATTTTCAATAGTTTTAACAAATTTATTTATGGAGAATCGGAGATACACGCTTGTAGATAAACGCCGTTGCCAACGAACAAACTATGCCCTTGAGAAGGTTAAAGGGAAGCGTCGCGAAGAGAATGAGAGTAAAAAGACTGTTGATGTTGGGGTTTATCTTCGTGCCCATTCCGATTATTACGTTTAAAGGCAGCTTGAAGAAATGAGAATAGGCAGGAATCATAACGTAATAGTTGATCAGCGCACCGATTATCGCGAGCGAAACGGTACCGACTATCATACCGATTATCGCGCCGGATAGCGATTTTTTATGTTTGTATATTATCGACGCGGGGAGAACGAAGGAGATTCCGATAAAAAAGTTTGCGATTTCTCCGACGAACGCTGTGTCGGTGCCGTTCATAACGAGATTAAGCGCGATCTTTAAAAGCTCGGTAAGCACTCCCGCCATAGGACCGAGCGCGAACCCCGCGATAAGAACGGCTATCTCGCTCAGGTCAAGCTCGTAAAACGAGGGCGCGAAGGGGAGCGGAAATTCGAAAAGCATTAAAATCGCCGCTATCGCCGATAAGACCGAAATCTTTGTAAGGTATTTGATTTTTTTGTTTTTCATAATAATCCTCCAAATAAAAAACCGACGGCAAAAACCGTCGGGGCATAACGATAAAAGAGCGCGAGGACGCGCCTTGCTGTTTCTCCCATCCGGACTCTGACCGTCGGTTTCGGAATTTCACCGAATCGTGCCTAAAACGAATAATTTTGAGGAAAGAATCGGAATTTACAAGGCGCAGGGCGTACAACAGTACGTCAAGCCTTGAAAATCACGATAGAAAAAATTTTATATTTTTTCGTTCTTGCTCAAAAGAATCATTCGTCGTAACAGGAAATTTTGAGATAAGAATCGGGATTTAAAAGGCGCAGGGCGTACAACAGTACGTCAAGCCTTGAAAATCACGATAGAAAAAATTTTATATTTTTTCGTTCTTGCTCAAAAGAACTGTTACGGGCTTGCGGACTGTACCGCCGGTAGGGAATTCCACCCCGCCCCGAAACATAATATAGACACATTATATACCTTATTAAGAATATGTCAAGAGTTGATTTTGTTGAAAAAGTGTGCTATAATGCGTTATCTTTTTATTAAGAGTTTATTAGGAGCATTCATTTATGGAAAAAATCCAGCTTTTTTGCGTGAAGCATAGATTTCTCGGAACGCTTATCGCCGCTTTGATTTATATTATTCCGTTTACCGTTATATTTAACGTGTTCAATGCATCCTTGACGACTTATATCGTTGCTTATTTGATTATCGTGACAATGTCGATGCTTCTTGTTTCGTCGGCTTCGACTGCACTGACGATGTCCGTCGTCAAAAAGCTTAATGACGAGTGCGATCCTTATCCGTTGCTTGAAATGAGCGAAAAGATAATCGCGCACACCAAAAGCACGTCCGAAGGAATAACCGCAAGAATTAACCGCTGTGTTGCTCTTCTGGATACGGGCGAATACGAAAAGTATCTTGCCGAAATGCGCGATATTGCTATTGAATCACATTTAGGAATACTTCCTCAAACGAAATTTGTTTACTACAACAATCTTTCGGTCGCGTATATTGCTCTCGATGATGCCGAAAAGGCAAGAATATGGCTCGAAAAAAGCGCGGAATTTCTTCCTGCTGTTAAAAACAAAAAGATTTCAGCATCATTAAAGGACACTCATCTTTTCACCAACGCCGAGCTTTTGATTCTTGAGGGCAAACCCGAGGAAGCGTCGGAGCTTTTAAAAGCCGTCGAAAACAACTCGCGCGCAAGGAGCGTTCATCTCGCCTTGGCAAGCGCAAGGGCGAACGCCGCTCTCGGAAATATCGAGAGAGCGACAGAAGATCTCAAATACGTTATCGCGACGGGCAATAAGCTTTATGCGGTGACCGAGGCGAAGGAATTGCTCGGTAAGTTAGCTTAAAACTATAAACAAGAGGTATTGTTTATGAAAATTCTGATAGTCGGATGCGGTAAGATAGGAACATCTATTATAGAAAGCCTTGTCGTTGAGGGTAACGACGTGGTTGCTATCGACGATTCTCCCGCGGTTATCGAGGAAATAGGAAATATTTACGACGTTATGACGGTCTGCGGCAACGGCGCGGACACCGAAACTCTCGAGGAGGCCGGTGTTGCCAAGGCAGATATCTTCGTCGCCGTGACGGGCTCGGACGAGGTTAATATGCTCGCCTGCTTCGTCGCCGAAAAAATGGGCGCAAAGCATACTATCGCCCGTATCAGAAAGCCCGAATATAACGATAAAAGCCTTGATTTCCTTCGTAAAAACCTCAAATTGACGGTTTCCGTCAATCCCGAATGGATGGCGGCGAAGGAGCTTTATAACGTTTTGAAATTGCCCGCGGCGGTCAACATCGAAAGCTTTTCGCGCGGAAACCTTGAAATGGTGGAGATACGACTCAAAAACGACTCTGCACTCGACGGCTTGAGTCTTATCGAGCTTCGCCGTAAGTATAAGGCTCAATTTCTTGTTTGTGCCGTTCAGCGCGGTGACGAGGTTTATATTCCCGACGGTAATTTCGTTCTTAAAAGCGGTGACAGAATCGGTATAACCGCTTCGACCACCGAACTACACAAGCTTCTTAAAATGCTCGGATTAATGCAAAAATCGGCAAAGAGCGTTATGATACTCGGCGCGAGCAGAATTTCTTATTATCTCGCGAAACGTCTTGTTTTAAGCGGCAACCGTGTTGTCGTTATTGACAAAAACGAACAAGCCTGTAAGTCGTTTGCGGAAAGTCTTCCCGAAGCGGTCGTTATCTGCGGTGACGGCGCCGAGCAGGAATTGCTTTTGGAAGAAGGACTCGAATCGATCGATGCATTTGTTGCTTTGACGGGCATTGACGAGCTTAATATACTTATTTCTATTTTCGCAACCTCTAAAAACGTTCCCAAGGTTATTACCAAGGTGAACCGCAACGAGCTTGGTTCAATGGCGAAAAATTTAGGGCTTGATTCTATTATCTCCCCGAAAAAGATAGTTTCGAACGTGCTTGCAAGATATGCACGTGCACTTAAAAATACCGTAGGAAGTAACGTCGAGACGCTTTATAAGCTTATGGACGGAGGAATTGAAGCGCTTGAATTTAACGTAAGTCAGGAATTCAAGGGCGCGAACGTTCCTCTTAAAGATCTTTCGTTTAAACCGCATATTCTTATAGCGGGTATAATCCGCAACCGTAAAGCGATAATTCCCACCGGTATGGACGTCATTCTTCCGGGAGACAGAGTTGTGGTTCTTACCTCGGGCGATCAGCTTCTCGATTTGGCTGATATTTTGAATTAAAAGGCGGCTTTGATTTATGAACCGTAAGTTTGTTTTTTACGTTTTCGGCCGTATACTTCAAATAGTTGCTTTGCTTATGCTGCTTCCTGCCGTTGTTTCGGCGATATACGGCGAAACAGCCTCCCTTTGGGCGTTTCTCGTTACGGCGGCAAGCTCGGCCTTGGTCGGAACGGTAATTGCACTTTTGTGCAGAACGAAAAACAGAATAATCTACGCGAAGGAGGGCTTCGCTATCGTTGCGCTCGCTTGGCTGGGTATGTCGGCGGTGGGCGCAGTTCCGTTCGTAATAAGCGGTGAAATACCCTCTTACGTTGATGCGTTGTTCGAAACGGTAAGCGGATTTACTACGACGGGTGCGTCTATATTGCGCGACGTTGAGGCGATGAGCCGCGGTATGCTTTTTTGGCGAAGCTTTACTCATTGGGACGGAGGCATGGGAGTTCTCGTATTCGTTATGGCTATCGTTTCGAATATGACCGATCGCTCTATCCATATTATGCGTGCCGAAATGCCTGGCCCTTCCGTCGGTAAGCTCGTTCCGCGCGCAAAGGATACCGCGAAGATACTTTATCTTATATATATTTCGTTGACGTTTGTTGAAATCGTTATGCTTTTTGCGGGCGGAATGCCCCTGTTCGACAGTATCGTTCATACCTTCGGTACCGCGGGCACGGGCGGCTTCGGAATAAAATCCGATAGCGTCGCGGGATACAGCGTTTATTGTCAAAACGTTATTGCAACGTTTATGGTGATTTTCGGTATAAACTTTAACCTTTTCTACCTTCTTTTGATAAGACGCGTGAGAGCCGTTGCAAAAAGCACCGAGCTTTGGGTTTATTTGGGCATTATCGCCGCTTCGGTCGTTGTTATTGCCGCGAATATCTATTCCGTAACTCAAGGCGTTGCCGATTCGTTCAGATTGGCGTATTTCCAAGTCACATCGATAATTACCACCTCGGGATTTTCTACCGCCGACTTTAACGCGTGGCCGTCGCTTTCCAAGGCGATTTTGCTTATGCTTATGTGCTTTGGCGGATGTGCGGGCTCGACGGCGGGCGGAATTAAAATTTCCCGTGTTGTTATATTGTTCAAGCAGATTCGACGCGAATTCAAGCGTATGCTTCATCCTCGCGCGGTGACCTCGGTGGAATTCGAGGGCAAGGCGTTGGACAACCAAACGCTCAACAGCGTTACTATTTATCTCGTTATCTATATTTTAAGCTTCGTTTCGATTTTCCTTTTTGTTTGTATCGAGTCCTTCGATTTCGAAACCAACTTCACCGCCGTTGTCGCGACCTTTAATAACGTCGGTCCGGGCTTCGGTATGGTCGGACCTGCGGGAAGCTTCGCCGATTATTCGTGGTTTTCGAAGCTCGTCTTCTCGTTTGCTATGCTTCTCGGACGACTCGAGATATTCCCGCTGCTTATCGCGCTGTCGCCATCGACGTGGAAGCGTCGTTAAGAAAGGTATAATATATGAAGT
>JAZRLT010000193.1:0-13207 GCA_045646995.1 Eubacteriales bacterium
GCCGTGTCGATATGGTCGCCCGTGATCATAACGGGACGAATGCCCGCCATACGGCATTTTTCAACCGCAGTCAGAACCTCGGGACGGATCGGGTCGATCATACCGTTGAGACCGACAAATATAAGCTCCTGCTCGATTTCCTCGGGACAGTCGAACTCGGGCTTTGCTTCGTATATCTTAAATGCACCCGCAAGAACTCGAAGTGCCTTATCTGCCATAGCCTTGTTGTGTGCGAGGAACGCCTGACGCGCCTTGTCGGTCATCTCTCTGACGTTTCCGTCAACGGGGGAAATGTATTTTGTACATCTCGAAAGTATAACGTCGGGTGCGCCCTTGGTGTATTGAATAACCTTTCCGTTTCCGACGGAGTGAAGGGTAGACATCATCTTTCTTTCGGAATCGAAGGGTGCTTCGCCGACTCTCGGTTGAATGCTTAAAAGAGCTCTTCTGTCTGCTCCGTTGTCAAGCGCGAACTTCTGTAAAGCAGCTTCGGTGGGCTCACCGGTTACGTTCCCGTCGGAATCAACTTCTGCGTCGCTGCAGAGCGCGTTGCAATAGCATAAAAGCTCTAAATTGCTCGTGAGATGCTCTACTACGGTCATCTTGTTTTGAGTAAGAGTGCCCGTTTTGTCACTGCAAATGATCTGGGTACAACCAAGTGTTTCTACCGCAGTAAGCTTTCTGATTATTGCGTTCTGCGTAGCCATTTTGGAAACGCCCATCGAGAGAACTATGGTAACGACCGCACTTAATCCCTCGGGAATTGCCGCTACCGCAAGCGATACCGCGATCATAAACGTATCGAGAACCATTCCGCCGCTTACCTCGTCGGCACGGATAAGGTTTACCGCGAAAACAAAAATACATATAGCAAGCACCGCAAAGGTGAGAATCTTGCTTAACTGAGCGAGCTTTATCTGTAAAGGTGTCTTTTCCTCGCTCGCGTCGGTGATGGCTTTGGCAATCTTACCCATTTCGGTATCCATACCCGTCGCTACAACGACCGCCTTGCCTCGACCGTAAACTATCGTCGTGCCCGTGTACACCATATTGCTTCTGTCACCGAGAGGGACGTTTCCGCTTTCGGATACGATCACGTCGGCGTTCTTATCGCTCGGTACCGATTCACCGGTGAGCGCCGATTCCTCGGCTTTGAGCGAAGCCGCCTCGAATAGTCTTGCGTCTGCGGGGACTGCGTCGCCCGCCTCGAGAAGAATGATATCGCCTACGACGAGCTCCTCACTCGTAATGACTCTTAATTCTCCGTCGCGTAAAACCTTACATTTCGCCTTCGTCATTTCCTTAAGCGCGTCGATAGCCTTTTCGGCTTTGTTTTCTTGGAAAACGCCTAAAAATGCATTAAGTACGACTACGAAAAGAATAATGAATACGTCCGCTAACGATTCTCCCTCTACAAGCGCGGTGATAAAGCTGATAAGCGCCGCAACAAGTAAAACGATTATCATAGGATCGGCAAGCTGAAGAAGAAATTTCTTCCAAAGCGGAATCTTGTCGGGCTCTGCTAATTTGTTCGGACCGTGTTTTTCGAGTCTTTCGGCCGCTTCCTTGGAGGAAAGACCGTTTTCGTCGGTTCGGAATTCTCCGAAAATCCGCTCAATTTGTTCGAGATAGTGTTTCATTTCTGATCCTTTCTGAAAAAAGTTTTGCCAAAAAAGATAAAAAAGACCTTCATGGCTCTGCCATAAAAGTCTTGCAATCAAACGTCCGTACGGGTGAAAATCACCGTGCTGTCGATACGGGCATACGCGTTTTGCGCGCTGCTACTCCCTTTTATGTGCCATATTCTACCATAAACGTTACGCTGTGTCAAGAATTTTGTTGTTAATTTATTGACAAAATCCCGCCTTTATAATATAATGAATCATTATTCAAAATGTTATTCGGAGGCTTATTTATGGATAACAATCTTCTTGCCGATATTCTCTATCCTGCGGTGAAAACTCTTCCCGAGGATATTGAGGCTCGATACCCTAAACGTGATCTTCCCGAAGGGGCAAAGGTAACCCGTCTTGCACCGAGCCCTACCGGTTTTCTTCATATAGGTAATCTCTATGGTGCTCTTACCGACGAGCGCCTCGCCCATACATCGGGCGGCGTCTTCTATCTCCGTATTGAGGATACCGACGCTAAGCGTACCGTTCCCAACGGTATTGCCATTATTATTGAAACTCTTGCTAAGCTCGGAGTTGAGTTCGACGAGGGCGCTGTTATCGACGGAGATAAGGGCGACTACGGTCCCTACCGACAAAGCGATCGTGCCGAAATCTACCAAACCTACGCTAAACAGCTTATAAGAGAAGGGAAGGCGTATCCCTGCTTCTGTACAGAAGAGGAGCTTTCTTCTATCCGCGAGCGTCAGGAGGCTGAAAAGCTTACCCCCGGTTATTACGGTGAATTCGCTATCTGGCGCGACGCTACTTACGAAAGTATAAAGGAAAAGCTTGACGAGGGTACGCCCTTTGTTCTCCGCTTCCGTTCCGAGGGTAATATTAATAACAAACATAAATTCCGCGACGAAATTAAGGGTGAGATCGATGTTACCGAAAACGATATCGATCACGTTATCCTTAAAAGCGACGGTATTCCTACCTACCATTTTGCTCATGCGGTAGACGACCATTTGATGGGTACTACCCATGTCGTACGTGACGAAAGCTGGCTTTCGACGCTTCCTTTCCATATCCAGCTTTTCAAGGCTCTTGGATTTAAGATGCCCAAGTATTGCCATACCGCCCAAGCGTTAAAGCTCGATAACGGTAATAAGCGTAAGATTTCCAAGCGTAAGGACCCTGAATTCGGTCTTGCTTACTACCACGCTCAGGGCTATCCCGTTGCCGCTGTCCGCGAATATCTCTTGACTATGCTAAACTCTAACTTCGAGGAATGGCGCCTCGCTAATCCCGACGCACCTCTTGAGGACTTTAAGTTCACTACCAAGAAGATGAGCGTTTCCGGCTTCCTCTTCGACCTCGATAAGCTTAACGATATTTCCAAAAACGTTGTTTCCCGCCTTACCGCTGAGGAGGTTTATGACTTCACTCTTGCTTGGGCAAAGGAAAATGACGCCGAGTTCGCCTCTATTCTCGAATCCGATAAGGATTACGCCGTAAGAATTCTTTCTATCGGCCGCGGCGGTAAAAAGCCCCGTAAGGATATCGCCCTCTGGAGCGAGGTTAAGAACTATATGTCCTTCTTCTATGATAACCTTTTCGAGAAGATCGATTCGGTTCCCGAGAACTTCTCGTCTGATGATGTTTCCGCCGTGCTCAACGCGTTTAAATCGTCCTATGACGAAACCGTTGATCAAGGCGAATGGTTCAATAATATCAAAAAGATTGCCGAAGATTGCGGCTTCTGCCCCGATATGAAGCAATATAAGGCTAACCCCGAAGCCTTTAAGGGCTCGGTTGCCGATGTAAGTATGTTCCTCCGCGTTGCCGTGACAGGTCGTATGAATTCTCCCGACCTTTACGAGGTAATGCAGATTCTCGGCAAGGATAGAGTTCTTGCACGACTCAAATAAGGAGTATAAAATGGAATCAACCAATTTCATTCACGAAATAATCGAAGAAGATATTTCCAAAAATCCCGATTTGAAGATTCATACGCGTTTCCCGCCCGAGCCTAACGGCTACCTTCATATCGGTCATTGTAAGGCATTGGTTATTGACTTTTCCACTGCCGTAAAGTACGGCGGCTTGTGTAATCTCCGTATGGACGATACGAACCCCGCAAAAGAGGACACCGAGTTTGTCGATGCGATAAAAGAGGATATTCATTGGCTCGGCTTCGACTGGGACGATAGATTTTTCTATGGCTCCGACTACTTCGAAGAAACCTATAAGCTCGCCGAACAGCTTATCTTAAACGGCGATGCTTACGTTTGCGAGCTTTCTCCCGACGAGTTCAGTGCTTACCGCGGCGATCTCCAAAAGCCCGCGGTTTCTCCCTACCGCGACCGTCCTATCGACGAAAGCCTTGATCTCTTCCGCCGTATGCGCGCGGGCGAATTCCCCGAGGGTAAATATACCCTCCGTGCGAAGATAGATCTCGCATCGGGTAACTTCAATATGCGCGACCCCGTCCTCTATCGTATCCGCTTTATCGACCACCACCGTCAGGGCACTAAATGGTGCATCTTCCCGATGTACGACTTTGCCCATCCCATTCAGGACGCACTCGAGGGTATTACCCACTCTCTCTGTTCGCTTGAATACGAGGACCACCGTCCTCTTTATAATTGGGTCATTGAGCATTGTGACGTTCCTTCTAAACCCCGTCAGATAGAATTTGCAAGACTTAACGTAACCAATACCGTTATGAGTAAACGTTTCCTTCGTTCGCTCGTGGAAAATAAGCTTGTTGACGGATGGGACGACCCCCGTATGCCTACGCTTTGCGGCTTGAGAAGAAGAGGCTATCCCGCCGCCGCTATTCTCGACTTTATCGACCGTGTCGGCGTTGCCAAGAATAATAGCCTTGTAGATATCGCACTTCTTGAGCATTGTGTCCGCGAGGACCTTAATAAGACCGCGCTCCGCCGCGTTGCTGTTTTCGATCCCGTAAAGGTTACCGTAACCAATTATCCTGAGGATAAGGTTGAATATTTCGATCTTCCCAATAATCCTAACGACCCTGAAGCAGGAACTCGTAAGCTTCCGTTCACCCGCGAACTTTACGTTGAACGTGAGGACGTCGCTCTTGATCCTCCCCCCAAGTTCTTCCGTATGAAGAAGGGCGGGGAAGTCCGTCTTATGGGAGGTTATATCGTCCGCGTTGACGATATTCTTACCGACTCCGAGGGAAACGTTACCGAGGTTCTCTGTACCGCAGATCTCGAAACCGGTAACGGTATGCCTGCCGACGGAAGAAAGATAAAGGGTACTATCCACTGGCTTTCCGCTTTCGATTGTGCCGAAACCGACGTAGTCGTTTATAACCGTCTCTTTACCGAGTCGGATATGAACGCTGTTGAATCCGCTAAATACGGCGATTATCTTAACCCCGATTCCAAAGTGTTGCTTAAGAGCGTAAAGGTTGAGCGTGCGCTTCTTGATTCCGCCCCCGGCGATAAATTCCAGTTTGTTCGTAAGGGCTATTTCTGCCGCGATACTAAGGATACCTCGGTGTTCAATAGCGTCGTTGAATTAAAGGACAGCAAAAAATTCTAATAAAAAACGTCTGTTATCGGTTTTCCGTAACAGACGTTTTCTTTATGCGTAAATGCTCAGAGTTCCCAATACGTGTGCCTTGAGCTTGGCGTAATCGAACGGCGATAGCTTCGGGGACTCGGTAATGCTTGCCGCGTATTTTTGGGTCTCGCTCGGATGATATTTGCCGTAATAAATGCTCTTGAATATTGTACAGTCAAATACGTTTATCAATCCGTCGCCGGTAATGTCGCCTCTTATTACGACGAACATACACGACCCGTCGAAATTAACGAGAGTGCCCGTGCCTACCTTTCCGTTAGGCGAGAGAATTGCTTTTGAAAGCGCCGTCGCGCTGTATTCGGTTGCACCGTACCTGCTCGCTAATTGAGATAGCGTATAGCTTTCACGGTCGCAGAATAGATAATATTTTCCGTCACTTTCGCGTATCTCAAGCCCGCATTCGGTCTTCGGCTTGTCGCCGTACGCTTTGGATTTGTTAAATACCGTTTTGCCCGCAGAATCGCATAAAATACCGCTCGATGCCGTGAAATTTGTGTTTTTCGGGGAAACGCTGAAAGATAATTGCTCACAACCGCCGAATGCGGAAGGATCTATTTCGCTGACATTTTTTGAAATATAAATGCTCCTTACGTCGCTTCCTTTGCCTACGAAGGCATTCGAGCTTATCCTTGTAAGAGGGTAAACGTCACCGCCTACCGACACGAAATCGGGTAATGTGATATAATTCGACGGAACGACCATAGGAGAAGGCGATGAGCCGTTTAAAAGAAAATAATATTCCTCGACGTAACCTATGAATTCGAGCCATAATGTTCCGTCGTGAACGTATTTTCCGTCCTTGTATCTTAACCATAACGGACAATTCTTCTCGGTTACGTCGTAATGCTGTATCACCGCGTCCGTGCCGAGACCGTATCTCGTAAGAAGCTCTGCGGTAAGCATAGCCGCGTTTTTAAGCGCGGGACGGAAGGTTGTTTTTACCCATTCATCGTATGCCGTTCCCGAAAAAACGAACGCACCCGATGACCTTGTCGGCGCTCCGTTTGTACAAATCTCAATACCGATGCTTTCGTAATTGTGAGAGGAACCCGAATGCCAACCAACGATTGAGTCGGTAAGAGAATGGTATATTTCCTCGCTGTCTACCGTGTAATGCCAGCTTTTCTCCTCGGTCATATTGTGCATACGGTGATTGTACCGTTCGGCGTTTGTGCTGTCCTCGGTGGTGCCCGTGTTGTGTATAACTATGTATTTTATATTGTTCGGTATTCCTGAATAATTTATCTTATCCGAAGAGATAAAATCCGACGTTACCTTGACGGGATTTGAGCTTCCTGCGCCGAGAGTATACGTGATTCCATCGGTGTCAAAGCTTGCGTCGGAGGGCGTTACCTGACCCTTTCTTCCACTGCTCATTGTGGTTGCACCGATGATCTCTGCGACACCGTTTTTTATGCCGTAAATTACTCCCTGTTTGTCGGTAAAGGATGCCGCCGTCGCCGAATTCGAACGGAATACGTTTCCGCTCGCCGCCGCACCGACCTCATTGAGTACAAGCAGCGTTCCTCCCGTGCAATCGATAACCGCTCTTATGTATCTCGCAGTGTATTCCTTTGTGTTTAGAATATATACCGCTGACGCCGAATTTCCGCTTGTGTCGGTGGTCGTGCTTGCACTTCCTACGCTCGTATAATTACTTCCGTCGTTCGAAATATAGTACTTTATCGAAGTGGGCATATCAGCGCTGACGTCAAGATTTTTGTACGCTCTTAAGAAAAAAAGTGATATTCCTTTTGCGGTAAATCCGAGATCGATGTCTATCGTCGCGCGGAAATCGGTGCGACCGTTGTAGCTTTTAATCACCGTCCATCCGCTGAAATCCGCGACTCCGTCGTCCACGGTTACGGAAGAATATTTTGTGTCTGTAAGCTTCCTTCCGTCGTCCTCTGCTCCCGAATAATACGACGCGTTCCGTAACGAAATATCGTATTCGCTGTATGCGTAAATAAGACTCCTGCACTCCTCGGTTCGACCCGATACCGACGATGCGGCGTATACCGACGGCATTACCGATAAGCAAAGGGTAAGTGCCGTGAATAGGGAAATGACTTTTTTGCTTGTATGAAAAAATGCCTTTTCGGCTGTTTTTAAAATCATAAATCGTACCGCCTTTTAGATATTATATAATAAATTTGTTACAAATTCAATAGCGCCAAACTATTTACAAATAAAACCTGCTGTGGTATACTCCGTTTGTAGGATAGAAAGGAGTGACGAATTATGGAAACCCAAAATAATAACGCTTCCGTATCAATAAAAAGGACGCTTATTTTCTTTGCGGTGAGCGTATGTCTTATCCTCGCTTTTTCCCAAATAGACCCTATAAAAAATACAATCAACGGAGTTTTGGATATACTTTCTCCCGTGCTGGTGGGTGTTATGCTCGCCTACGTTATTAATCCCGTTGAGGTCTTCTTCGAAAAAGCGGCGTTAAAGCTTCTTCCGAAACGTATATCGGATAAAACGAAAGGCAAATTGTCCCGCGTGATCGGTATAACCTGCTCTATGGTTTGCCTTGTTCTTGCGGTAGTGCTCCTTCTGTTTTTGATAATTCCCGAGTTCCTCCAAAGCCTTATGAAGCTTGTTGATAAAGCTCCCGCTTTGTTCGATAAGGGGTTGGAATGGGTCAATACGCATTTTCATCCGGAAGGTGCGCTTATGAAAAATCTCGGCAAATATCTCGATACTGCGATTGATGCTCTTACCTCGTGGATCGGCGGTGAATTCAGCTCTGCCGTTACAGGTATTCTTACGAGTCTCGTTTCGGTTGTTTCGTTTATGATAGACTTCTTTATAGCCGTGATTATCTGCGTCTATGCTCTTATAGAAAAAAACCGTCTCGCGGCTCATATGAAAAAAGTGCTTTTCGCCGTGTTTTCTCCCGAACGCGCTAACGATGTCCTTGTTGTAGCGCGCTACGGTAACGAAATGTTCGGTAAGTATATCTCGGGTAAGATTTTGACTTCTACTATCGTCGGTATCCTTACCTTTGCGTTTATGTCGATTGTGGGTATTCCGTACGCGCTCTTGTCCGCAAGTATCGTTGCTGTAACTAACGTTATCCCTTATTTCGGACCCTTTATAGGCGGTATTCCTACCGCGATGATTATCCTTCTTACCGATGTCCGCCAAGGTGTTATTTATGTAATATTCCTTGTTGTACTTCAACAGCTCGAGGGAAATATCATCGAGCCTCTCATTATGGAGGATAAAACGGGTCTCTCTAAGTTCTGGATCACTGTAGCTCTCTTGGTCTGCGGCGGCTTCTTCGGAGTGGCGGGTATGATTTTCTCGGTTCCTTTGTTCGCGGTCCTGTTTTATTGTATAAAAATGGCTGTTGATCGAAGCCTTAAGAAAAAGAATATGCCCGTTGCGAGCGATGATTATATGAATGTCCATTCCTATGATATCGAAAAAGGAGTTCTTACTCCCAATCCCGCGGAAAAACGACGTAAGAAAATAAAAGAACGTATCTCCGAATGGCGTGCTCAAAAACGCGCCTCGAAATCCGAGGAAGAAAATAACGAAAACTGATAAAACAAAAGGAAGTGCTTGTTAAAACACTTCCTTTTGCGCTTTTAAAAGCTTATTTCATATTCTTTTCGGCGTTCTCGATCATCTTCTTGACCATCTGACCGCCGACGCTGCCTGCCTGACGAGAGGTAAGGTCGCCGTTATAGCCGTCCTTAAGGTTTACGCCGACTTCGCTTGCAGCTTCCATCTTGAACTTGTCAAGAGCGGCCTTAGCTTCGGGAACCGAAATCTTGTTTCTAGCCATTTTAATTTTCTCCTTTTTGATTTTGCAAACTTTCTTGCATTGAGGTTTTTCCTCGCTGATATTATTAGCGCTTGTCGAGAAAATATTAATGGAAATAATTGTAAAAACACGCCCGCGAAATAAGCGGACGTTTTCAAGTTAAACGTATTTTTTAATTATATCCTCAAACTCGCTTCGTCTTGTTTCCATATCCGTAACAAGCTTCATTTGAGTTCTCGCTCTGTCGAGATTCTGCCCTGCATAATGCGTTCTGAAATAGGTGTCGCCTTCGAGGTAGTCGGTTAAAAATCTCATACCGCATTCAAGTGTCATCATTATCGCGCCGTCGTGAAGAAGCTTGATCTCCTCGTCGGTGATGCTTTCTTTCATTTCTGAAACAAAACCGCTTACGTATTCGTCGTAAAGGGCAGGAACGCAGTAAACCTTGTCGAGGTCTTTTTCGTCCTCTGCTGCGCTCGATGCGCCGAAGCGTATGCTGTCGCCGAAATCATAAAGCATCGAACCGGGCATAATAGTGTCAAGGTCTATTACACATATTCCTTTTCCCGTTGCGTCGTCAAGCATAACGTTGTTGAGCTTGGTGTCGTTGTGGGTTACACGGACGGGAAGTCGTCCGTCTGCAAGTCGGTCGGTGATGGTCTTGCAGTATTCCTTGCGCGAAAGGTAAAACTCTATTTCCGGAGCACATTCCTGAACGCGCCCCGCTTTGTTTTCTTCGATTGCCGTTACAAGATTGTTGAATCTTACGGGCGTGTTGTGAAAATCCTTGATGGTCTCCGAAAGCTTGGTAGCATCGAATTCTGCCAAGGTGTTCTGGAAACGACCGAACGCCTTTGCCGACTCGCCGAACATGCCCTCTTTTTCCGCTTTGTTGTAGCAGGTCGCGTCGGTAATATAAAGGTACATTCTGTAAAAACCGTTTTCGTTTTCGTGATAATATTTACCATCGCGCGCTTTTATCAGCGTAAGGGTCTCTCTGTCAGGGTCTCCGTTGGCTGCAATTATCTTCTCGCGTAAGAATTCGGTTACCGCAGAGATGTTGTTCATTAATCCGATCGGATCCTTGAAAATGCCGGTGTTGATACGCTGGAGAATATAATTCGTGCCGTTTATTTTGACTCTGTCGGTGACGTTAATGTGACCGTTAGGTATGTTTTCGAGCTCCTCAATGCTGTCAAACTCGAGAAATGCCGCACATGCCTTTGTGATATCGGTTATTCGCTCCATAATTCCTCCGGATAAATTCCGTCATCAATGGACTTTCTGATGTGGTTGACAACAGTCGCGCGGTCTTCCTTGTATGTAACACCGTACCATTTTGCGTTGGTGCGTAATACCTTGGCGTTCTTTCCGCTCTCGCTTAAATACTTCTTGACGGCGGTAGGGAGGTAATATTCCTTTTTCATTTCATCGCCGCCCTCGTTTAAAAACTCGATAAAGCTCTTTTCGGCGTATCCGAAGAACTCTTCGGACAATCCCCAACAGTTCATCGAAACGATGGTGTCCTCGGGAATGTCGATCCATTCGTCGTTTTCGAGATAAGCGGTGTTGCCGTTTTCGAGACGCATTATCTTCGTTCTTTCGGTGATGTCGGTCAAGTCGTCGTTTTCATTGACGGTACATTCTCCTCTTGAGACGGTTCCGTTCTCGGTGAGCGTGTTCTTGAGTACGAAGCCTGCCATGCAAGCTCCGCCTTCGTTGCCGTTAAGATATTCGGCGATTAGCTTAAAGCTTTCTCGTCCGTAAAAGTCATCCGCATTAACCGCCGCAAAGGGACCCTTGATCTCGTTGCGCGCCGCCAAGACGGCGTGAGCCGTGCCCCACTGCTTTGTTCTGCCTTCGGGTACCGAGTATCCTTCGGGAAGATCGTCAAGACTTTGGAAGCAATATGCTGTCTCGATCTTGGAACCGATTCTGTTGCCAACGGTTTCTTTGAATATTTCGAGATTTTCTTCCTTTATAACAAATACAACCTTTGTAAATCCTGCTTTCATAGCGTCGTATGCCGTGTAGTCGAGGATGAATTCGCCGTTGGGTCCGATAGGGTCTAATTGCTTTAGTCCGCCGTATCTGCTGCCCATTCCTGCAGCCATAACCAATAGTGTCATAAGTACCTCTCGAATTATTTATATGATTTTATATTCTTTATGTAATATTACACTAAATTACGCGGTTTGTAAAGAACTTTATAAAAAAATGGGACTTCTGTGAATTATTTCATTATTAATATAATGCATTTTTTCTTTTTTGTCATTGACAATCAACCCTCGGGACTTTATAATTGACGTATGTGAAAATGTAAAAAACATTTCGGAGGCTTGTTATGAGCAAAATTCAAAAACCCCGTCTCGGCGTGATCGGTCTCGGTTCTCGTGGTTACGATCTTCTTTGGGCTGTCGTTGTCCCTATGGCAGAGCATGGTATTGTTGATGTTACCGCGGTTTGCGATGCGTATGAGGATCGTGCTGAAAAAGGCGCAAAGTATACCGAGGAGCATCTTGGTAAAAGACCCTTCTGCACCACTAATTGGAAAGAGGTTGTTGACCATCCCGAGGTAGATGCCGTTTTGGTACTTACCGCATGGGAAGCACATATCGATATGTGTATTTATTCGATGCGTGCAGGTAAGCCCGTAGGCGTCGAGGTCGGCTGTACTTATAATATCGATGATTGCTATCGCCTCGTTCGTGCTTATGAAGAGACCGGCGTTCATTGTATGATGCTTGAAAACTGCTGCTACGGTAAGCGCGAGCTTATGGCGCTTAATATGGTTCGTGAAGGATTGTTCGGTACCGTTGTTCATTGTTCCGGCGGTTATCACCACGATCTCCGCGAGGAAATAGTTAACGGCGATATCAACCGTCATTACAGACAGCGTAACTACCTCCACCGTAATTGCGAAAATTATCCTACCCATGAGCTTGGTCCCATAATGCAGATTTTGGATATCAATAACGGCAACCGCTTCGTTACCTTGAACTCTGTTGCTTCTTGCGCAAAGGGCTTGCATGAATATGCGGTTGAGCATCGCCCCGATGATCCTGTTGCCGAGTATGATTTTGCTCAGGGCGATATGGTAACTACTATCCTTAAGTGTGCCGACGGCAGAACTGCCGTTCTTACTCTCGATACTACGTTGCCTCGTGCTTATTCCCGCGGACTTACCGTTCGCGGTACAAAGGCTATGTACTCTATGGATGGCGACTTTTACTTCTTTGACGGCAATAACCACTTCGCTACCGTTAAGGATCTTATCGATAACCCCGAAAATAACGCCGAAGCGCTTTCTGAAAAATATCAGCACCGTATCTGGAAGGATTATAGCTCTAATCCTATTGGCGGACACGATGGTATTGACTGGCTTGTCTATAACGCTTTCGTTGAATCTATCAGGGAAGATATAACTCCTCCTATCGATACTTACGACACCGCGACCCTTATGTGTATTTCCTGCTTAAGCGAGCAATCTATTGCTATGGGTGGCGCGCCTGTTGCAATTCCTGATTTTACTTCGGGCAAGTGGATTACACGTACCGAGAATAAGGATGAGGCTAAGGGATACTATACTCTTAAAAAATAATAACGTTTTTTGAGAAAACAAGCAGTTTTTCGAAGTTTTTTTGAATTTTTTTCGGGGGAAAAGCCTTGCAAATAAAGGCTTTTCCGCCTTTCTGGATAAAAAAATAAAAAAAATTAAAAAAAGGTATTGACATTTCGAAATCCCTGTGATAGAATAGCAAAGCTGTCCGCGAGAGACACGAAGGTGTGAGCGAGCGGAGAGCACGAACGGACATTGAAAATTGAACAACAGAAGTACAAAGCATAGTATATGTGAAGTACAGAGACTCGTTAATTCTTTTAATTAATTAGTAAAGAGCAAAACAGGAAATTTAGTCCACTTCGGTGGAATAAATAAAACAACTCATTAGAGAGTTTGATCCTGGCTCAGGATGAACGCTGGCGGCGTGCCTAACACATTCAAGTCGAACGGAGTTAGATTGGAAGCTTGCTTTTGATCTAACTTAGTGGCGGGCGGGTGAGTAATGCATGAGCAACCTGCCTTAAAGAGGGGGATAACACAGAGAAATTTGTGCTAATACCGCATGTTTTATGACGAGGGCATCCTCGACATAATAAAGGAGCAATCCGCTTTAAGATGGGCTCATGTCTGATT
>JAZRLT010000194.1:0-12177 GCA_045646995.1 Eubacteriales bacterium
ATTCTCCTCATATTATTGCTGATATTACTATCGCGCTTAACGATATGAAGGTAGCGGTAACGTCTATTGCCACCCGCGAAAACGAGGGCGAAATGCTTATTTCTGTCGGAATAAGATGCAGCGGCGTTGACCATATCCGTAATATCAAGAGTAACCTCCATCGCATCAAGGGCGTCCGTGAGGTGACGAGAGGTACTATATGAGAGCAGTAGTTCAACGCGTCCATAACGCCGAATGCGTAGTGGACGGAATAAAGGTTTCCGAAATCGGAGTCGGACTGGTCGCGTATATCGGCGTTTTCGACGACGATACCGAGGAAGACCTTCTTAAAATGGCTAATAAAATTTCGGGCTTGCGCGTTTTTCGCGATGAGTCGGGCAAGCTTTCTCTTAACGCCTCCGCCGTCGGCGGAAGCGTTATGCTTATTTCTAATTTTGTCCTCGCGGGAAGAGTAACAAGAGGCTTTCGCCCCGACTGTACCCATGCGGCAAAATACGACGAGGGAAAGGCTATGTTCGACCGCCTCGCCGAGGAGATAAGCAAGACTCTTCCTACCGTAACCGGAGTTTTTGGAGCACATATGGATATTTCGGTGCATAACGACGGCCCGATCAATGTAATAATAGATACACGGGAGCTTAGAAAATGAGGCTTGAGATAGATAACCGAACGGGATATCTGAACGATTACTATTTTCAGACCCTTTGTCTTCTTTATTTCCCCGGCGAAAAATTCCGCGAGGGCTATCCGAGCGATAATTATGCCTTTTTCTCGCTCGACGAGCTTGATAAGGAAAAGCATATCGTATCCGCTAGGGTAATACTCGCCTCGGGCGAGCTTCGCTCCGAAGCGGAATATTCCGAGGAATATTCTCCTACAATTCCGATAAACGACGAGTTTTACGCGATGAACGCCGTCGGTAAGGCTTTTCTCGAAGCGGGACGAAAGCTTTTCGGCTTTGACCTGCCGTGGGGATATATTACCGGACTTCGTCCCGTAAAGCGCGCTAAATATTATCTCGACCGCGGACATTCTCCCGAAGCGGTAATTAAGCTTTTCACAAAGGACTACGACGTTTCCTTCGAAAAGGCGGACCTTTCGGTAGAGACTGCGCTTGTCCAGCAAAAAATGCTTGCCGATATCGCGCCGAATGATTGCGGTCTTTACGTTTCGATTCCGTTTTGTCCGACAAGATGCGATTATTGCTCCTTCGTTTCGTACAGTAACCAAAAGCTCTTCGACCTTATTCCTGCGTATCTCGAAAAGCTTATGGAGGATATACGCGCTACGGGTAGGATGATAAACGAGCTCGGAATGAGATTGCGCTCGATATATATCGGCGGCGGTACTCCGTCTATACTTACTCCGACCCAGATATCGCGTCTTTTGAGTTGTATTAACGATAGTGTGTATATTTCGGATTCTACCGAATATACTTTCGAAGCAGGACGCCCCGATACGGTCGATTATGATAAATTACGTACCGTGAGGGATTGCGGAGTCCGCAGAATAAGTATCAATCCCCAAACAACGAGCGATATAGTGCTTGAAAAAATAGGAAGAAAGCATACGTCGAAGCAATTCTTCGACGCCGCCGAAACGGCTATGAAAATCGGCTTTGATACGGTTAATGCCGACCTTATTGCGGGACTCCCCGAGGATACGGGCGAAAGCTTTTCGAAAAGCCTCGAGGACGTTATCTCGCTCGGTTTTTCCAATATAACCGTCCATACGCTTTCTATAAAGAACGCCGCCGCGATAAGATTTTCCGACGACGGCTATTACGATCCCCAAGGCGAATTTGCGAGAAAATGCGTTTCCTATTCTCGCTCGCGCCTTAATGAGGCGGGGTATAAGCCCTATTATCTCTACCGCCAGAAAAATACCGTGGGTAACGCCGAAAATACCGGATATGCATTGCCCGATAAGGAAAACCTCTATAACGTTCTTATGATGGAGGAGCATTCGACGGTATTCGCTTGCGGTGCGGGCTCTATTACCAAATTGGTAAGCCCTGAGCGTGACGATATATTGCGTCATGCGTTCCCTAAATATCCTTACGAATATTTACGTGACGATAAAAGCCTCGGCTTTGACGAGGCGAAAGAGTTTTTTGATCGCTTTAAATAACGAGAGGAAGATTTTTTTGAATAAAGCTATTCTTGATAAGGTTTATAACGACGAGCTCGCTTATGAAAATTGCCTGAGTAATATCGCCGATAGGATTTGCAGAGACAGTGATATAAAGCTTTTGCTTATAACGGGCGGCTCTTGCGCGGGTAAAACCACCACTACGCGTAAGCTTTCCGAGCTTATTACCGAGCGCGGAAGACCTACGTATACCGTGTCGCTCGACGATTATTACCGAAACCTTGACGAAAGCGTGTATCTCCCCGACGGTACCCGCGATATCGAATCGATCAATTCTCTTAGGATAGATCTTGTACGTGAAGCGATGTCGTCTTTGCTTGCAGGCAAGGAAACCCCGATTCCTATGTTCGACTTCAAGATCAAAAAACGTATCGACGATTACCGCCGAATAACGCTTCGAGATAACGACGTAGTGATAATCGAGGGACTTCACGCACTTTCTCCCGCGCTTTTCGAGAGCGTTCCCGACGAAAGAGCGCTCTATCGCGTCTATTTGTACGCCGATGCGGGCGACGGCTCGGACTGTCGCTTCGTAAGGCGTCTCGTTCGCGATTCACGTCATCGTAACGCAAGCGCCGAGCGTACCTATGAGCTTTGGGATAACGTGAAGAAAAACGAACGTGTATCTATCGAGCCGTATAGAAAATACGCCGACGTTACGATAAATACCTTCTTCCCTTACGAACGCTATATTCTTGACGACGATGCGGTGCGCCTTCTCGAATCGGTCGCTCCCGAAATCCGACATTACGATTCGGCGAGAAGACTTATCGGATTGCTCGATATAAGCGAACAATGGGGCGATGAGGTTATTCCTGAAAATTCGCTCTTAAGAGAGTTTATTTAGAAAATATAAAGTTAAAAAATCGGTGTTAAAATGAGCAGTCAATCAAACGCAAATCTGAATAAAGGAAAAAGCTTTCTTCGCGAGGCGGTAATTCTTACTGTTGCGAGCTTTGCCGTTAAAATAATCGGTGTCGTTTTTAAGATACCGCTTACCAATATTCTTCTCGACAATATCGGCGTATTTAATGCGGCGTATTCTATCTACGCTATGCTGTTTATGTTAAGCACGAGCGGGCTTCCCGTTGCCGTAAGTAAAATGGTTGCGGCAAGTAACGAAAAGGGAAGAGGAAACGAGGCAAGGCGTATCTCCTTTCTCGCGTCGTTAGTCTTCGGCGTTATAGGATTTTTGTTTATGGTGGCGTTGATAGTTTTCGCGCCCTTCATTGCCGAAATAACTAACCACGCCGAAAGCGCGCTGGCTATGCAGATAATCGCTCCTGCACTCTTCTTTATCTGTGTCTGCGCTTCCGTCCGCGGTTATTTCCAAGGCTTACATAATATGTATCCTACCGCAATTTCCCAATTCATAGAGGCGTTTTTCAAGCTTACGGTCGGTCTCGGTGCGGTTATGTATGCGTCGAGCAAGGGCGCAAGCGTTGAGGTTCAGGCGGCTTGTGCAATAAGCGGTGTTTCGGTCGGAACGCTTTTTGCGACGATTTATATACTCATTTATCGTAAATTTTCGAAGAAAAACAGCCCCGATAACAGCGATCCCGAGGTTCAAAGCGATAAGAAGCTCGTTAAGATGATTGCGCTTGTTGCGCTTCCCGTTACGCTTACTGCGGCGGCGCTCTACTTCTCTCAATTTTTGGATACTGTCATAATCGTTAATTGCTTGGTTGATTCGGGTATGCCCGAAAAAACTGCCCAAACTCTGTTTTCTGCATATACGGGCTTGTCCGTTCCTATTTACGATCTTCTTCCCGCGACGTTGGTTTTCCCGATCGCGACGAGTATACTTCCCGCCGTTTCGGGCGCACTTGCCGTCAAAAAGAACGGTAAGGCGGGATATCTCACCGCTCAAGCGATAAGAATATCGGGTATAATTGCCGTCCCCTGCGGTGTTTTTCTTCTCGTTACGGGACGCTCTTGTATATCTCTTCTCTACGGCGCGGATAAATGGCTCGAGCCGCTTCAGGGCGCAAGCGGTAATATAATACCGCTCGATCAGGCGTCGCTCTCTTTGGTGATACTCGGATTTGCCGTGTTCTTTATATCGGTCGTTTCTACCTGTAATTCGCTTCTTAACGCTTACGGAAAATCCCATCTCCCATTTATCGCGGTGCTTTGCGGTATAGCCGTTCTTATCGTTTCCGAAATAGCACTGCTTTATAGTCCTATGGGAATTCAGGGCGCGCCCGCAAGCTCGCTTATCTGCTACTGTATAGTTATGCTTCTCGATATTTGGTTCTTGCGTAAATACTGCGGAGTAAGACTTAAGCTTGCGGGGATGTTTGCACGTCCTGTGCTTTGCGGTGCAATCTCTGCGGTTACCACGTATATAGCGTATAAAGGCTCGACCGCGCTTTGGATTAAATTCGTTTCGGAAAATTCCGATACTCGCGCTGCCGCTTTTTGTATATTGATGGTGTCGGGCATAACCCTCGTTATATCCTATGCCGTAACCGTTCTTGTCTTCCGCGCTATCAAGGAGGACGAGGTAAGACTTCTTCCGAAGGGAAATGCTATTGCGGCCAAGCTCGTAAAGCTTGGTTGGCTTAAGCCTTGCGAAAATGAGGAATAATATGTTAAAAGAAGAGCTTCTTGCTAAAAATGAATACGATTTTTACGATCTTGTAAATATAATGAAGTGCCTTCGCGCTCCCGACGGCTGTCCGTGGGACAGAGAGCAAAATCACCAAACCATCCGCCGCGACCTTCTCGAGGAAACCTATGAGCTTATTGAGGGCATCGATAAGGACGATGCCGAGATGATACGCGAGGAGCTCGGCGACGTGCTGTTGCAGGTGGTGTTCCATTCCGAGATTGCCGAGTCCGAGGGTCGTTTTGGTATAAACGAGGTTTGTACCGACGTTTGCCGTAAGCTTATAGTGCGCCATCCCCACGTTTTCGGCGACGTTAAGGTAACCGGTTCGGAAAACGTTTTGGCGAATTGGGATGCGATCAAGCGCGATACGAAGAATCAAAAAAGCGATACCGAGGTACTGCGTTCGGTTTCTCCCGCTATGCCCGCTCTTATGCGCGCCGAAAAATTAGGCAAAAAGGCGAGAAAGCTCGGGTTTGATTTTGATGACTCCGCCGAGGCTATGGAAAAGGTTTTCGAGGAGGCAAACGAGGTCAACGAGGCGATTGCCGAGGGAAAGACCGAGTGTATCGAGGAGGAATTCGGAGATCTTTTGCTTGCCGTAGTTAATGCCGCACGACTTGCAGGTGTCGATCCCGAACAGGCATTGTATAACGCAAACGAGAAGTTTTTGACTCGTTTTGCCCGCGTCGAGGAGCTTTGTAAAGCCTCGGGAAAAAGCGTTACCGAGACCTCGCGCGAGGAAAAAGAACGTTTTTGGAGCGAAGCAAAGAAAAAATAGTGTAAAAATCGACCTTTTACGCCTTCGTTTTCTTAAAAAAGTGCAAAAAACCCTTGATAATAGAGAAAAATGATGTTATAATACCTTATAAATATTTAAGTTGAAAGGAAAATTTATTATGAACAAATCCTCTCTCGTAGAATTTGTAGCTACCAGCGCTAACCTTAAGAAGAAAGATGCAGAAGCAGCAGTAAACGCTATGTTCAAGGCTATCGAAAATGAACTCGCTACCGGCGGTAAGGTTCAGATCGCAGGCTTCGGTTCCTTCAAGGTTAAGGAAAGAGCTGAAAGAGTCGGCCGCAACCCCAAGACCAAGGAAGCTATCACCATCCCCGCTTCCAAGGCTCCCGCTTTCGTTGCAGGCAAGGATCTTAAGGACGCTGTTAATAAATAAGCTTTTAAGTAAGGCGGGGATATTACCCCGCCTTATTCATCTTTAGGAATTGATATGAGATTAGATAAATATCTTAAGGTATCCCGTATAATCAAACGCCGTACAGTAGCCAACGAGGCGTGCGGCGAAAACCTCGTTTCGGTAAACGGAAAGGTGGTAAAGCCATCCTACGATGTTAAGATAGGCGACGTTATTGAGGTCAAGTACGGTACCCGCGCTACGAAATTCCGTGTAGTTGCGATAAACGAAACCACCAAAAAGTCCGAGGCCTCGGAAATGTACGAGGTAGTGGAATAAATCGGACCCCTCCGTCATATTAATTAATATGTACAATACGGAGGAATATTTATGAATAAACATTCTCTTACTCTTGATTCGAGAACAACGCTTAACGTTACCGCTGTTGACGACGTTTTGAGCTTTGACGAGAGCTTGGTAAGCCTTGAAATAGGCGAAACGGTTCTTAATATAAGCGGCGAGGGACTTTCAATGAAAAATCTTTCCCTCGAGAACGGTGACGTTACGGTCAACGGCAAAATAACCGCTATCGTTTATTTTGACGATGCGCCTCGTAAAAAGCGTTTCTCTATTTTCGGACGGTAATCGACCGTGCGATATCTCGGAAGTGCGGTTGCGCTTTCGGTGGCGTCGCTTGTGCTTGGTGCGTTTTTGTGTGCCGTGTACGACGTTTTCCGTGTTTTTAGATTAAGGCGTAAAGCCAACCCTGCCGTGCTGTTTGTCAGCGATGCGCTCTATTCCTCTATTGTGTCGCTTTCGTTGCTTTTGCTGTATTTTAATTTCACATACGGACGCGTCCGTGTCTATGCGTTCGTTATTGCTCTTTTGGGCTTTTTGGCTTGGCGTTTTACGGTAAGCCGCCTTGCGATAGGTCTTTGTATGAAGCTTGTCGACCTTGCTTTAAGCACTTTAAATTCGTTAAAAATGCGCGCCGTAAGGATTATTAAACGAGCGTCGCGCCGTATATATACCGATTATTATTGCCGTGCGACCGTAAAACGGTCAAAATACGGTTTTCGGAAAGGAAGTTCAAAATGAAAAAGAAACCGGTTCGCACGAATCTTATTATAAGAACGGCGTTCACTCTTATATTTATTTTTCTCTTGGTTTCGGTTATAAATCTTCAGGTCGAGATGAACGAGCTCCGTAAGGACCGCGATGCAAGACTTGAACAGGTACAACAGCTTCAGGACTCTATCGATGAGCTTGAGCTTCGTATCGCCGAGCCTATTGATGATGAATATATCGAGCGCGTTGCGCGTGAACTTGGCTACCGTAAACCCAACGAGGTTATTTATAGGAATAATATTCCCGAATAATTAAAACGGAGGCTGGAATTAATGGCATATTCTTTGGGCGATAGTGTAAACGGCGTTGTGAGCGGAGTTACCGACTACGGCGCGTTCGTCCGACTTCCCGACGGAAGTACGGGAATGATCCATATTTCCAAGCTTTCCCGAGATTTTATAAGCGATATCCGAAGCGTTATCAAAAAGGACGACGTCGTTACCGCTACGGTCATCTCGGTGACCGACGGTAAAATCGCGCTTTCGCTTATTGGCGATAACCCGAAGAGGGAACGAAGCGCAAAGCCCGTTTCGCGTACCGAATCCGATTTTGAAAGTATGCTTTCGTCTTTTAAATCAGCAAGCGACGAAAAGCTCGCTTCTCTTAACCGCTCCTCTCGCGACCGACGTAAAAAACGTTAAAAATAAAAATCAAAACAAAAAACGACGTTCCTGTATAGGAGCGTCGCTCAGTTTGCAGACAAAGTCTGCAAACTGAAACAGACTGAGAGAAACGACGTTATTTTTGAAGAAAAGTGAGCGTAGGCGTAGATAACTACGGCAGACGAACTTTTCTTCAAAGTCCTTGAAAATACAATTAAAATATATAATTCCTTATAAATGAAATCTGCTTCCTAATTTCTCATTAAGAAGCAGATTTTTCTTGTTTTATTTCTTTCAAGGACGTAAAGAACGAGTTTGTCTTCGGTCTGGACGACGTTCCTGTATAGGAGCGTCGTTTTGTTATACGTTTTTGCTTATTCGGCTTCGGAAAGCTCGTCTCCGTAATATCTGTCCTCGTCGGTGAAGTAATCGGGCTGATCCAACGCTTCGGGAAGTCGGAGCTTGAGCGCAACGTCGGATTTTCCAAGGTCGGAGGAAACCATACAAATCATTTTTTCGTTATCGTAGGTGACGTCGATTCCGTTAATATAGTTTTCGATAAGAACGACGGGGATAAGATATTCGCCGTCACGGAAGAGTATCGGCGCGGCGATACGTACGGGGTTGCCGTTGATTGTGACGAGCGAGGAGTTTTTGTTACATTCGATACGGTTGTCAGTACCGATAAGGTAAAGAATAGCGTCGTTTCCGTCGCCCGCAAGCCCGAACGAGCCTATCTCGGCGAGATAATCAAAGGGGATATATAGACCGAATTCGGTATTTGCCGTTTCGGCGTTGATTTTGTGAAGCGTTCTTTCGTCGTAAATGACGTTTAGCGAGTATATCTCGGTGTTTTCGACAGTGTCGTTAAAGGAATAAAGGATCAATCCTGCGACAAAGAGACTAAACGCCAAATAAAATGCCAAGAATACTATAAGGATAGCGAGTATCTGGGTAAATCTTCCGCTCTCGCGGTCGCGTCGTTTTTTCTTTACGGGCTTTGCTTTCTTGACCTTTTTGGATTTTACGGCATCGGGCTTTTTCTTGGGGCGCGGCTTTGCGGCGCTATCTTCCAACGCGGAATCGTTATTGACTTGTTCGACGGCTTCTGCGCTCATTGAAAAACACCTCCCGTAAAATTCATTAATATAAGATATTCTATCATATAAAAATCAAAAAATAAAGAGCCAAATAAACCTTTTTTGAAAAATTACATATTCTGTTTTTGAGAAATTAGGAAGGGGAACGCTTGTGAGCGATATAACTAAACGATTTTCCGAAGGCGCGAGGAGGGTAATAACCTCGGCGCTGTTATGTGCCAAGGAGCTCGGTCATACCTACGTCGGCAGTGAACATCTGCTTTTGGGTATTCTTAAAGAGGGCGAAACGCCGTCGAAGCTTCTTTTTGAGCGCGGTATCGATTTCGAAACGGTAAAAAGGCGTATCGTAGGAATAGTGGGTATGGGAAGTAAAACTTTGCTTTCGGGCGACGATATGACGCCGATTTGCCGAAGGATAATTCTTCGTGCGTCGGTTATAGCGAGCGAGGAAGATTCGGTAAGCGTCGGTGTTGAGCATATACTTACGGCGTTGCTTCGTGAGGAATGTGTCGCTACCCGTATAATAGAAGAGTTAGAGGGCGACGTTGACGAGCTTTTATGTATCCTCGACGAGCTTTATGGGAATGACGTTCCGCTACGCACTTCTTACGAGCCCTCGCGTACGAAGCCGAAATCGTCGGTACCGACGCCGTTGCTTGATGCTAATGCCTGCGATTTGACAGAAAAGGCGAGAAAGGGCGGGGTCGATCCCGTAATAGGACGCGAAGCCGAGGAGGAACGGCTTATTTCGATTTTGTTGAGACGCTCAAAGAATAATCCCTGTCTCGTCGGAGAGGCAGGGGTCGGAAAGACGGCGATAGTCGAATCGGTCGCGGCGAGAATAGCCTCGGGTGACGTTCCGTCAGAGCTTGCGGGTAAGCGTATAATGAGCCTCGAGATATCTATGGTCGTTGCAGGCACTAAATACCGCGGAGAGTTCGAGGAAAAAATAAAGAATATAATCGACGAGGTGCGCGCCTCGGGCGACGTTATTTTGTTTATCGACGAGCTTCATACGATAGTCGGTGCGGGCGGTGCGGAGGGGGCGATAGACGCATCGAATATTTTAAAGCCTGCGCTTGCGCGCGGTGAAATAAGGGTTATCGGCGCTACAACGGTCAAGGAATTTCGCGAAAGCATCGAGCGAGATAAGGCGCTCGAACGACGATTTCAGCCTATAAACGTGCCTGAACCCGACTGTGATAAATGTATAACGATGATCGAGGGCTTGAGAAAGAAATACGAGGGTTATCATAACGTTTCGATATCAGATGAAGCTATAAGATCGGCGGTGAATTTGTCGAAGCGCTATATTTCCGACCGCTTTCTTCCCGATAAGGCAATAGACCTTATCGACGAGGCGTCGGCGTTGCTTAAAATGAATCGAAGCGGCAAGCGCAAGCCCGTGCTTCTCGATTCGGATATAGCGTCGGCCGTCGAGCGCAGAACGGGAATACCCGTATCCGCGGTAATCGGCAACGAACGCGAAAGCCTTATGATGCTTGAGGAAACGCTTAAAAAGCGTATAATCGGTCAGGACGAGGCGATAAGCTCGCTTTGCACTGCCGTAAGGCGAGCGCGCTCGGGAGTGCGGAACGGCGGAAGACCTAACGGCTCGTTTCTTTTTATAGGAAGCGCGGGTGTGGGCAAGACCGAATGTGCCAAAGCTCTCGCCGAGGCGGTGTTTAACAGCGATAAGGCATTCGTTCGCTTGGATATGTCGGAGTTCTCCGAGCCCCACAGCATTTCTAAAATAATAGGCTCGCCGCCCGGCTACGTCGGATTCGGAGAGGGCGGTTCGCTTACCGAAAAAATAAGAAGAAATCCGTACTCGCTTGTGCTTTTCGATGAAATAGAAAAGGCGCATTCCGACGTGCATTCCTTGCTGTTACAGCTTCTTGATGAGGGTAAGCTTACCGATTCGTCCGGAGTGACGGTGAATTTTGAAAATACGATAGTTATTATGACCGCAAACTGCGGGCGCTCATCGGCCGGTATAGGATTTGGCGATTCGCGTCCGAGAAACGCAAGCGCGGAGGCTTATAAGCTTTTTGCGCCCGAGCTTGTTGACAGGGTCGATGAAACCATCGTTTTTCGAGAACTTGATTCTTCGGAGCTTATCGCAGTGGCAAGGGCTCGTCTCGACGAGTTTTGCGAGAGATTGAAGGATAAGGGCGTGTCCGTTGAATATTCCGGAGATTTTCTCGAGCGTGTTTTGGAAATGTCCGAATCGAAAAGCGCGCGCTCGGTATCTCGCTCTGCACTTCGCCTTGCCGAAGAGGCGGTATCGAAGCTTTTGCTTTGCGGAGAGCATATAGGCGACGAAACTGTGACACTTATTATAAAAAACCGCAGAGGATATGCAAAAATAAAGCAAAACACCTATTGACAAGCGGGAAATAGTAGTGTATAATACGGGCTGTAAAGAAAAATACTTTACAGCCCTTTTGGCTGCGGAAAGGAGCGCGTATGAACGGAGATAGGGCTTACGTCTGCCGACTTCTCGATATATACGGTAACGCGCTGTCCGCCCGTCAGAGGGACGTTGTCGATCTTTATTATAACGAGGACCTTTCGCTCGCGGAGATCAGCGAGCACTGCGGAATAACCCGTCAGGGTGTCCGCGACGCAATACGTCACGCCGTAGAAGCACTCGAAACGCTTGAAGAGGCGCTCGGCTTCTCTAAAAAAAGTGAAAAGATAGCGGCGATTGCGGCGAAAATAGCGTCCTCTGATGACGTTTCGGAAATGCGAAAGCTTGCCGAATCGATAGTAGGTGAACTGTAATGTTTCAAAGTCTTGTCGAAAAGATGTCCAACGCCTTCTCGAAATTCCGTAATAAGGGTAAGCTTACCGAAGCCGACGTAAAGGCAGGTATGCGCGAGATCAAGCTCGCCTTACTCGAAGCGGACGTTAACTTCAAGGTCGTTAAGGAATTTATTGCCCGCGTGTCCGAGCGCGCTGTCGGTGACGAGGTTCTCGAAAGTCTTCTTCCCGCTCAGCATATCGTTAAGATCGTTAACGAAGAGCTCGTTGCTCTTATGGGCGGAACCAATCAAAAATTAAATATAGCTCCCAAGCCCCCGACCGTTATTCTTATGTGTGGTCTTCAGGGCTCGGGTAAAACTACCCACTGCGGCAAGCTCGCCATGATGCTCAAAAAGCAGGGAAGAAACCCTCTTCTCGTCGCTTGTGATATCTACCGCCCTGCCGCTATTACCCAGCTTCAGGTCGTCGGAGAAAAGGTTGGTGTTCAGGTCTTTGAACGCGGAACCGCCGATCCCGCAGAGACTTCGAAAGAAGCTATTAAGCACGCGGTAAAGTACGGCTTTGATACCGTAATTATCGACACCGCCGGCAGACTTCACGTTGATGAAGCGCTTATGGCGGAGCTTAAGGGAGTCAAGGAGGTTACGGAATGTAGCTAAACGGTTTTCCTTCTACAGACAAAA
>JAZRLT010000195.1:0-1532 GCA_045646995.1 Eubacteriales bacterium
CCGCGGGATATCTTTCGCGAACCTTCGAAACAAGATCCTTTGCCGCCGCAACAAACTCATCGTCAGGAGCGGGGCCGCCGCAATCGTTAGTGCCGATATTTATAACTACGACGTCCGCTTTCCAATCATCCTCGCAAATACCGCCCTTACGGGTCAAATAGTTGTAATACTGTCCCGCCTTTACGTCCTCGCGGTTACCCTCGCAGTTACATACGATGCCTTTACCCGAATTACAGATAAATCTCGCGTCTGCACCGCATTTTTCAGCGGTAAGATAGGCGTAGGAATAGGTTCCGTCCTGCTGGAACGTCTGATAGGTAGGATCCTTGGCGGTGCCGAGTACGCCGTATCCTGCGGTGATAGAGTCACCGATAAATTCTATCTTACGGGGACTGTTAAAGGGAGGATTGCGGAACGCCGCGTCGTTGCCGAGAAGAGTAATTTCGTCAAAAAGAAGCTTTGCGTCGCTCTCGGTAACCTTAAGAACGTCAACGCGGTGGCGCTTTTCGGTAAGACCCTCGATAATAAGCTTTTCGGAGCCGTTCACAACCGCAAATCTCTGACGGCGGTTTCCGTCGATAATTATCTTGACGTAAGCGGGAATATCCGCGCTGTATGCACCGAGCGAGAGAATAAAACCCGTGCCGTGAAACGCGAATGAAAATCCGCTGTTGGTCCAGTCAAACGCGAGACATCCGTTCTCAACGGTATGACGGCCCTTTACTCTTATAGAATCATTACCCGCGAGCTTTACGGGCTCGTTCGGACAAACTATATTTTTATCCATTTCTTTCTCCTTAATGCATTTTTATACACGAAAATGATACTCTGCTATTATTGATTTTATATTAATATTATTTGAACCTTTTGTAAATTTCACATATAACAAGAGGGACGGAGGAAAGCGACAACGATATCAGCCACTGCGTTACACTAAGCGATTCCGCACCGAAAAGCATAGCCGCTTTCGGTATAAGTATAACCGACGCCTGAAGCGACAAGCAAAAGAAAAATGCTATCCATATAAACGGATTTTTATTAAGCTTTCCTTTAAATATGCTCTCATCGCTTCTCATATTAAAGGAATGGAAAAGCTGGGAAACTCCGAGAACAAGGAAACACATAGTACGTCCCGTTGAATAATCGCTCATATTGTTTCCTATAACAAAAGCCGATACCGAAAGCGTTCCTATAAGTATTCCCTCGAAAATTATCCTTGCTACCCGCGTCCCCGAAAACAACGCCGCTCCCGCCCTTACGGGAGGACGCTCCATAACGCCGTCGTGGGCTTTTTCCAATCCAAGCGCAATCGCGGGAAGCGAATCGGTGGTAAGATTTACCCACAAAAGCTGAATCGCCGAAAGCGGTGACGGAAGCGAAGCTATTATCGAAAAGAAAACCGTAAAGAGCTCGCCGATATTACAGGACAAAAGAAAATGAACCGCTCGCCTTATGTTATCGTAAATTCCTCTTCCTTCGCGCACCGCCGAAACCACCGTAGAAAAATTATCGTCGGTCAAAATCATATCCGC